>JACROP010000078.1 GCA_016214385.1 Nitrospirota bacterium | reverse complement strand
CTCCCACAAGGGGAGGGGAGTTATAAGAAAAAGGCATTTTCTAAATCGGGATTTGGGTAGCACCTTTAGACGTGCAGCAGGTTTAAAGGTTTAAAAGTTTAATGGCAGGGGTCAGGGCTGTCCTTCCTTAAGAAAATCAGAAGTATTACTCGTATTTTCTTAAATCCTTCTCTGAAAGTCCAAAATAATGGCCAATCTCATGGATGAGGGTTTCCTGAATCTGTTCGATGAGCTCCTTTTCTGTAGAACATATATTTTCAATATTTCTTTGAAAGAGAATTATTCTATCAGGCAGGGGATAGGGGATGTCAAAAAAACCTCCCTTTTTATGGTAGGGCACGCCTGTGAAAAGTCCAAGCAATTGTTTTCTGTTCGACTTTAATCGGTTTATGTCCTCTCTGCTCGGGTAGTCTTCTACAATTACTGTGATGTTTGTAAAATATTTGCGGTATTCTTCAGGCAATGTTTCCAGTGCCTTTTCGACAAGCCTCTCAAAATCATCTCTGCTTACTCTAAAGGGCATTATCAAATTTTACATTTTTTAACCCAAAAATGCATTATAAGAAAACCACAGAAGTATAATATTAACCACAGAGACACAGTGAGAAGTAAGAAGTGAGAAGTAACTTCCCATTTCCTATTTCTCATTTCCCAATTTATAACTCTGTGTCTCTGTGTCTCTGTGGTTATTCTTTATCTCTGTAGTTTTATTAAAATTTATCTCTGTGTCTTCTGTGGTTTATTTGCAGTTTTTAAGAAGGAAATAAAAAAGGGGCCGATTTCTCGACCCCTTTAGTTTCAAAATTTTATCTTTTTCGCCCTGGCGAATCCCGATGCTTCGGGAAAGTCTTAATACATCCCCTCCATGCCTCCGCCATGCGGCATTTTAGGGGCTTTTTCCTCTTCTGGAATCTCTGTGATCATTACAGCGGTTGTAAGCATGAGGGCAGCGACTGACGCTGCATTTTGCAGGGCATACCGGGTTACCTTTGTAGGGTCTATAATGCCTGCCTGTAGCATATCAACAAACTCCTCTTTATTAGCGTCGAAACCGTAATTTGTATTTTTGTTGCCTTTTACTTTTTCAACAACAACCGAGCCTTCAAGCCCTGCATTGTTAACGATCTGTCTTATAGGTTCCTCAAGGGCCCTCTTTGTTATCTCTACACCGATCTGCTGGTCCCTATCAAGTTTTAATTTGTCCAGAGCAGAAATGCATCTCAAAAGGGCAACGCCGCCACCAGGGACTATCCCTTCCTCAACTGCTGCTCTCGTTGCATGCAGTGCATCTTCAACCCTTGCCTTTTTCTCCTTCATCTCTGTTTCAGTAGCAGCTCCAACGTTTATTACAGCTACCCCGCCAACAAGTTTTGCAAGTCGCTCCTGGAGTTTTTCTCTATCATAATCAGAGGTGGTCTCCTCAATCTGGGCCTTTATCTGCTTTACACGTCCCTGTATTTTGGCTGCTTCTCCTGCGCCCTCGACAATGGTTGTATTTTCCTTGTCAACTGTAATCTTTTTTGCCCTTCCAAGGTCAGAGAGTTTTATGTTCTCAAGCTTTATACCGAGGTCCTCTGAAATCATCTGGCCGCCTGTTAGAACAGCTATGTCCTCAAGCATTGCCTTTCTCCTATCGCCAAAGCCAGGGGCCTTGACAGCACATACCTGAAGTGTCCCGCGCAGTTTATTTACAACAAGAGTAGCTAATGCCTCACCTTCTACTTCTTCGGCAATGATAAGAAGTGGTTTACCCATTTTAGCAATCTGTTCGAGTATTGGAAGTAGGTCTTTCATCGAACTTATCTTTTTCTCATTGATTAATATAAGGGTATCTTCAAGCTCGCATTCCATCCTCTCTGGATTTGTAATGAAATATGGTGAGATGTAGCCCCTGTCAAACTGCATTCCCTCAACTACATCAAGGGTTGTCTGCATGCTCTTGGCCTCTTCGACTGTGATGACTCCGTCTTTTCCTACCTTATCCATTGCCTCTGCAATGAGGTCTCCCACAGAGACGTCGTTATTTGCGGAGATCGTCCCTACCTGGGCAATCTCTTTTTTCTCCTGGACAGTCTTGCTCAGTTTTTTTAATTCCTCAACTACTACCTCAACTGCCCTTTCGATTCCCCTTTTGACCTCCATGGGGTTTGCGCCAGCTACGATATGCTTCATTCCTTCCTTGTAAAGAGAATAGGCAAGGACAGTAGCAGTAGTTGTCCCATCACCAGCCACATCAGAGGTCTTGCTGGCAACCTCCCTTACAAGTTGAGCGCCCATATTTTCATATGGGTCCTTAAGCTCGATTTCTTTGGCCACTGTAACACCATCTTTGGTAATAGTAGGTGCGCCATATTTCTTATCAAGAATGGCGTTTCTCCCTTTGGGCCCAAGCGTTGCCTTAACTGCATCTGTGAGAAGACTCACACCTTTAAGGATTGAACTCCTTGCTGCCTCATCAAATAATAGTTGTTTAGCCATTTTCCCTCCTTATTTTTCTATTATTCCTAAGATATCTTCTTCTTTAATAATGAGATACTCCACATTGTCCATTGTTATCTTGGAACCGGAGTACTTATCGAATAAGACTATATCCCCGACCTTGACCTCCATCTTCTGGAGTTTACCGTCCTCTGTTACCCTGCCAGCGCCAACTGCTATTATTTCTCCCTTCTGGGGTTTTTCCTTAGCAGTGTCAGGGATATATAACCCTCCTGCACTTTTTTCAGTCTCCTCAGAATACTTAACCAAAACTCTGTCCTTAAGCGGCTTAAACTTCATACCTTATCTCCTTTCTCTAAAAGTTTAAAGATTTATTATTTATTAGCACTCACTGGAAGCGAGTGCTAATATACACTTAATAAGCATTCAAGACAAGGCTTTATAACGGTGAAAAAAGACAGTAATTGGAGATTATTGGTTTCTTACTCGGTTTTTCTTTTTTTTACTCAAAAATTCTATATTTTTGATAAAATTTTGCCATGGTCTTTTATAAAAGCAAAGCATCTGCTTCAGACAAAGTCTTCTTCAAAAATTAACAATTTCTTGATATTTTTGTAATAAAGCCCTGTTATCTTAAGCCATAATTGAAAAATCCTCGGCTAAAGTTTAAAAATTTGAGAATAAAGGGGTATTCGAAATTTCATCGGAACGATGATAGAAGGAAAGATATTTCCAGAGAAATTTTTATGGGGTGTTGCAACATCCGCTTTTCAGCTTGAGGGTTCTCCCTCCAACCACTACAACCTCTATAAGGAAGACCTCCGTTTGCTTAAGGAACTTGGTGTCAACTCATACAGATTTTCCCTGGAATGGAGCAGGATACAGCCGAAGGAAAATCTATGGGATGATGAGGCAATAGCACACTATCAGGAGATAATTAACATACTCCTTGAAAATAACATTGAGCCCATGGTCACAATCCACCACTTCACGCATCCCCTATGGTTCATCAAAAAATATCCCTGGCACGAGGACACATCAATAGAAAGATTTCTTAATTTTGTAGAAAAGATAGTTTCAACAATAAAGGGTGTGAGATACTGGATTACCTTCAATGAGCCGTATGTTCTTTTACTCGGTGGCTACCTTGAAGGCTGTATGCCGCCGGGCATAAAGGATGCTTCTTTAGCCGTAAAGGCATTAAAAAATATCCTCACGTGTCATGGTATGGCCTACGATATTATCCATTCCAAAATACCTGATGCAATGGTGAGCGTCGCACACAATATGGCTGCCCTTGCACCGTGGAAGAGGTGGAATCCATTAGACAGGCTGCTTTCAAAGATTGCAAAATATTTCTATAACCATTCACTCCTCGATTCCTTACTGACAGGGAAATTAAGTATAAGATTCCCATTCAAAAAGGCCATAGAGATAGAAGTCCCGATTAAGGACAAGCTGGATTTCTTTGGTGTTAACTATTATACAAGGATTCACATGAGGTTCAATCCTTTCAAAAAGATGGGAGCTGAATTAAGACACAGAGACATTGATGGATACGGCCTTACAGACATGGGATGGGAGATACACCCCCATGGACTTGAAAAAGTTTTGCGATACGCATCAAAACTTAGAGTCCCGCTGATAATAACCGAGAATGGCATTGCAACCCATGACAGCCAGAAAAAGATAAAATTTATGAAGAGACATGTGGATGTGCTTGAGAAATGCATCAAAGATGGCATTGATGTCAGAGGGTATTTTTACTGGTCGCTCATTGACAACTATGAATGGCTTCAGGGGCTTGATGCAAGATTCGGGCTTTACAGGGTTGATTTTGATACGCTAAAACGCAGGCCCACCAATGCAGCAGCATATTATTCATATCTAATCAAAAGCAGGTCTTCATTTTAACCGAAAATTAATCCTTCCTTAATAATCCTGTAACTAAAGGACCTTATCATGTTAATAACATGTTAGCAAATATGTTGGTAAATAGTTAGCGATGTTACTGTGTGATTTTCACATTCACACAAAATACTCTGACGGTTCAGTGGAGTTAAGAAGGACAATTGACCTCTTTGGTCAGGCAGGGTTTGATGTAATCGCAATAACAGACCATGTGGTTAATGGGGACAACTCATTTGGAAAACTTGCCAATCGATTCAGACTTTCTGTCAGAGAAGATAATTTTGATGAATACATATCGAACGTAAAGCATGAGGCTGAAAGGGCATGGGATAAGTATGGGATGCTTGTAATTTCTGGAATTGAGATAAGTAAGAACTACCTCTCCTCTGAGAAGTCTGCCCATATCCTTATCATCGACATAAAGGAATTCATCTCTGCCTCCTGGAGTTTTGAGAGAATATTCAGTGAGGCGAAAAGGCAGGATGCCCTGATAATCGCCTGCCATCCCCACCATACATCTGATATAACCAGAGAT
>JACROP010000077.1 GCA_016214385.1 Nitrospirota bacterium | reverse complement strand
TTCAGGGTAACCTATGAAAAGCCCTTTGCACCTGCACTTTCAACCTGGGGAAATCTTGCAGTGCTGCCGAAACATTTATTAGAAGGCAAAGATATAAAAGAACTACCCAAAAGCGAGTTCGCCAGAAAACCAATCGGCATGGGCCCTTATAAGGTTGTAAAATGGACTACAGGGCAGGAAGTTGTTTTAGAATCGAATAAAGATTATTTTGAAGGCAGGCCATATATAGACCGGTATATTTACCGGATTATCCCTGACCAGGCAACGATGTTCCTTGAACTTCAGGCAGGTAGTGTTGACTGGATGGGGCTTATACCAATTCAATATATGAGACAGACCGATACACCTTACTTTAAAAAGAACTTTCAAAAATTTCGCTACCCTGTCTTTGCATATACATATATGGGATTCAATCTGAAGCATACATTATTTAAAGATAAACGTATAAGACAGGCGATAGCACATGCCATAGATAAAAATGAGATCATAGATGTGATTCTCTTCGGACTCGGCAATCCTGCCACAGGACCGTACGTTCCAAACACATGGCCTTATAATCCTGATGTCAAGAAATACGAATATAACCCTGAGAAGGCGAAAGAGCTTCTCAAAGAAGCAGGCTGGGAAGATACTGACGGAGACGGCATTCTGGATAAGGACGGAAGACCATTCAGCTTCACCATCCTTACCAATATGGGAAACACCCTCAGGAAGAATACTGCTACCATCATTCAGTGGAGACTCGAAAAGATAGGGATAAAGGTAGAAATCAGGGTGCTTGAATGGAGTACATTTATTAATGAATTTATAGACAAGCGGCGCTTCGAGGCAGTGATTCTCGGCTGGAGCATAGGCCTTGACGGTGACCAGTATGATATCTGGCATTCGAGTAAGACAAAGGAGAAGGAGTTTAATTTTGTGAGCTATAATAATCCTGAAGTGGATGAACTTCTTGAGAAGGGACGCAGGACATTTAACATCGAAGAAAGGAAAAAGGCATATTTCAGGGTTCAGGAGATACTCGCCGATGAACTGCCTTATATTTTCTTATATGTCCCTGATGGCCTGCCAATTGTGCATACACGGTTTAAGGGCATTGAGCCTTCTCCGATAGGGATAACCTATAATCTGCCTAAATGGTATGTGCCACAGAAATTGCAGAGACATATTTTAACTAAGTGAGAAATGAGAAGTGAGAAGTTAAAAATTCTTTACTTCTAATTTCCCATTTCTTACTTCTAACTTATTATATAGCTATGTTTAGTTATTTAATAAAACGCATACTCGAGCTTATTCCGACCTTATTCGGGATTACCCTGCTTTGCTTCTTTATCATTCACCTCGCGCCTGGTAAACCAACGGATATCATGGCCGAGATGAACCCAAAGATTACGCCGGAGGCGAGGGAGAGACTGGAGAAATATTATGGCCTTGATAAGCCCATCATTGTCCAGTATGGCATGTGGCTCAAGAGGATTGTTAAACTCGACTTTGGTGATTCGTTCTCTGCTGACAGGCGGCCTGTCTGGAATAGGATAAAGGAAAGGCTGCCTATCACCCTTCTGATCGATGTCCTGTCTCTGTTGCTTATTTTACTTGTTGCCATTCCAATAGGAGTATCATCTGCAACGCACCGATATTCTACATACGATAAGGTTACAACAGTAATTGTTTTTATTGGTTTTGCCATCCCCACTTTCTGGCTGGCCCTTCTGTTGATGATACTGTTTGGCGTTTATCTGGACTGGCTTCCAATATCGGGGCTCAAGTCCATAAACTATGAAACATTGTCAGGCACGGGAAAGATATGGGATTGGGCAAAGCACCTCATTATGCCTGTCTTTGTTTCTGCGTTTGGCGGACTTGCAGGGTTTTCAAGGTATATGCGAGGTAATATGCTTGAGGTGATAAGGCAGGATTATGTGACAACAGCAAGGGCAAAAGGCTTACCTGAATCAGATGTCGTATACAGACACGCCTTGAGAAATGCTCTTATGCCGATTATTACATTGCTCGGCCTTTCAATCCCAGGGCTGATAGGTGGAGGCGTTATATTTGAGACAATATTCGGCATTCCGGGGATGGGCCAGTTATTCTATATGTCGGTTATGACAAGGGACTATCCTCTGGTAATGGGAATATTGACTATCAGTGCAATGTTGACATTACTTGGCAACCTGTTAGCAGATGTGTGTTATGCCATTGTAGACCCGAGGATAAGAATAAAATGATTTTCTGGCACAGGTTTAAAAAGAACAAACTCGCTGTAGCAGGAGGGATGGTTGTCCTGATTCTCTTTATCATTTCTATTTTTGCTTCGCTTATTTCGCCTTACGACCCTAATATCATAGATAAAAAACACGTGCTTGAGCCTCCGAGTTTGAGTCACCCATTTGGTACTGATGACCTCGGCAGGGATATCATGAGCAGGGTTATATGGGGCTCACGTATATCACTGTCCGTCGGTTTTGTGGCAATCGGTATTGCGACCATCATAGGGATAATTTTAGGTGCAATATCCGGCTATTATAGTGGCTGGCTTGATCGCATCAGCATGAGGTTTGTTGACATAATGCTGTCCATCCCGACATTTTTTTTAATCCTCGCTGTGATAGCCTTTCTTGGACCAAGTATCTGGAATATTATGGTTATCATAGGGCTTACATCATGGATGGGCGTTGCAAGGCTTGTGAGGGCAGAGGTTCTTACATTAAAGGAGAGGGAATTTGTCCTTGCTGCAAAAGGGCTTGGAGTTAGGGACATGCGGATAATTTTCAGACACATCATGCCCAATAGCCTTGCCCCTGTGATTGTCTCATTTATACTTGGAGTTGCAAGTGCGATTTTAGTGGAGTCTGCCCTGAGTTTTCTCGGTATTGGTGTTCAGCCACCCACTCCAAGCTGGGGTAATATACTGACCTCTGGAAAGGACAATATCGAGGTTGCATGGTGGCTTTCAGTTTTTCCTGGCCTGGCTATCCTTATAACTGTCCTGAGTTACAATATTGTTGGCGAAGGCATAAGGGATGCTATTGACCCGAGACTCTGGGGAAGCGAAGAATAAAAAATTAAATATAAATTATTGTGAGTAATTACGAAAAACTTATCAGGGATATCTCAGCAATATCCCCTGACCCTGAAAGGGCATTTAAAAATATCTCAGAGCTTTTTAGCGCCCACCCTTATTTAATAGATGAGTTAACCGAATTAAATTTTCTTAAGCCGCTCTCAATACTTTTTGGAAGCAGCCAGTTTTTAGCCTACTACTGTATCTCAGAACCTGAAGTGCTGATTCAGACCCTTAAGAATTTGAAAGGGCCTGTAGAGAAAGAGAGCTATTTAAAGGAGCTTAAAAACCTTACCATGAATAACACCATTGATGAGTTAATGATGAATTTAAGGAACTTCAAAAAGAAAGAAATGTTAAGGATAACACTCCTCGATCTTATGGGAAAGGCAGACCTTGTAAATACAATGCTCGACCTTAGCAACCTCGCCTCAGCAGCCCTCGAAGCAACTTTAGATTCAGCCATCGGTTACATGAAGCAGCGGTATGGCGATCCAGAAGGAGGGGCAGAATTTTCTGTTATTGGAATGGGCAAGCTCGGCGGCGAAGAGCTCAATTACAGTTCAGACATAGACCTCCTTTATCTTTATTCATCAGAAAGAGGAGAGACCTCAGGGGTTCTCTCTTCACATGGCATCAGGATAAACAGGATATCAAACCATGAATTTTACTGTAAGCTTGGAGAACTTTTAACAAAGACCCTTCAAACCACCACAGGAGAAGGTTTTGCTTACAGGGTTGACCTCAGGCTCAGGCCAGAAGGCCAGAGTGGAGATATTGCCATGTCCCTGAGAAGTTATGAGATTTACTATGAGTCCTGGGGCAGGACATGGGAGAGGGCGGCCCTGCTCAAGGCAAGGCCTGTGGCTGGAAGCGAGAGGATTGGAAAAGAATTCCTTGAAACCGTGAGGCCCTTTGTTTACAGAAAATACCTCGATTTTAGCGCTGTTGATGAAATCAGGCAGATGAAGCTCAAGATTGATAATGCCTTTAGAAAAGGCGATATAAAAAGGGGCTATGGCGGGATAAGGGAAATAGAGTTTTTTACACAGGCCCTCCAGTTGCTTTATGGAGGCAGGGAGCCCCTTTTAAGGGAACGGGGTACGCTGAAGGCATTACACAGGATGAGTCAAAAGGGCATTATAAGTAACGGCGAATATTACACCCTTTCTCTGTCATATAATTTTTTAAGAAAACTTGAACACAGGCTCCAGGTCCTTCATGACCTGCAGACACACAGCCTGCCTGAAGATAAGCAGGAGCTCATAGCGCTGGGCAGGAGAATGGGTTACACTGATGTGGAAGATTTCCAGAGGGAACTTAACCAACATACATATTCTGTTCACAGTATCTATGAGACCCTCTTTTCTGGCTATAAGGTTCCAGAAGAAGGGTTTCTGTTTGATGAAGAATTAACAGAGACCGAACTTAAAGAAGTTTTAAAACAATATGGCTTTAAAGACTTAAATAAGGCCATTAAGAATATCCAGCTTATAAAAGATGAGATGGTCACCCATCATACACTCAAGGGCAGGAGGCTGCTTTCAGAGACTCTTCCTTCAATCTTTAAGAGTGTGGCAGGGAGTCATCAACGGGACATGGCCCTTAATCTCCTTCAGGGGCTTATTGCGGCTCTTGCCCAGAGGGAGTCCTATCAGACACTTTTAAAAGAAAATGAAGTCCTTAGAGAACGCCTTATAAAGTTAATCTCTCAGAGCGAGTATCTATCAAGGCTTTTGATTGTCAGACCGGAGTTGCTTGAGACCCTTACTGAGGAAGGCAGTAAAAAGAAAACACTGAGGGTTCTTAATTCTGAACTGAATGCCCTTTATGCGTTTAACCCTTTTAGGGGAGTTGATTTGCTCAGGACATTCAAGCACTCAGAGGAGATCAGGCTCGGCCTTTTATTCCTCGACGGTAAACTCAGCATTACTGACCTTATGAGAGGCCTGACCAAGGTTGCAGAGGCGATACTTAATTTAACCCTCAAGATGGCCTTTGAGGATATAGCCCCTGAACAAAGGAATATGAGTATTATCGGCCTTGGAAAGCTCGGAGGCAGGGAAATAACCTATGGCTCTGACCTGGATGTTGTTTTTGTATACGATATTGATACTTCGGCCAGTCAGGTCGATGTAGCAGAACAATACTCAAAAACCGCAGAAAGGGCCATGCGTTTGTTAATGGCCTACACAAAAGAAGGAGTATGTTACAGGGTTGATACAAGGCTCAGGCCGGAAGGTTCAAAAGGACCTTTAGCCCAGGCTTTAAGCGCATTCAAACTTTACTATGAAAAGGAGGCTGCTCTCTGGGAAAGGCAGGCACTGCTTAAAGCAAGGCCAGTGGCCGGCAGTGAAAAACTGGGCAGGGAATTCATTTGCATGATTGATAATATTGCTTTTAAAAATATTCCAGAGACCCTTTCTCAGGACATAAAGGAAATGAGAGAGAGGATAGAGCGGGAACTTTCAAAAGAAGACGGCCAGTATGATATAAAATTTGGCCCGGGCGGGATAGAGGAGATAGAGTTTTTAGTGCAGTACCTTCAGATGAAGTATGGAAGAGAGCACATAGGACTCAGAGTCCCGAATACTTTAAGGGCAATCAGTCGCCTTATAAGGCTAAATATATTAGACAGAGAGGAAGGTTCTTTGATTTACAGGGCCTATGTGTTTTATAGAAGTCTTGAGACTTACCTCAGGCTTGCCGGACGATCTCTTATGCCGAAGGAGGCAGAAGATTTAAATGCCATAGCGCAATTTTTAGGTTATAAAAGTGGAGATGCCCTTATCAAAGATTTTTTAAAGACACGTGCTGCTGTGAGAGAACTCTGGAAAAGGTATCTTGATTAAAGAGGCATATATCTATTGTTTTCTCACGTCATATTTTGATAATATTTAAACTCGTATGGACAACAAAGCACGGTTAATCTCTTACATCAAAGAGCATTCTTTCGAATATAGCGACAGGCCAATCTTTAAACTATCTTCAGGGAAGATGAGTAATTTTTACTTCAACCTAAAAAAGACCACTCACTCTGCAGAAGGCCAATATCTCATTGGCAACATTGTTTTCGATAAGATTCAGGAGCTTAATTTAAAACCTAAGGCCATTGGTGGACCAACCATGGGAGCAGACCCGATTGCCTTTGCAACTGCGCACTGTTCTTATCAGAGGCAGAATCCGATAGATGCTTTTGTTATAAGGAAAGAACCAAAGCCTCATGGCATGATGCTTCAGATAGAGGGAAATGTTAGAGCAGGAGATAATGTCATTATTGTTGATGATGTGGTTACTACCGGGCAGTCTACTATCAGGGCCGTAGAGGTTGCTAAGAATGCTGGATTAAATATAATAGCTGTTATTATTTTTCTTGACAGGTGCGAGCAGAATGGCAGAGAGAACATCGAAAAATCAGGCTATCCTGTATATTCTATCCTGACAATCAAGGACTTTATCCCGCATCTTTAGAATACCCTGCGAAAGGGTGTGGGGTTTATTAAATTTTGTATTTTAAATTTTGCATTTTTCCTTTATACATGACTGCTTCACGCCTCTTGTCCTCATAACCCTCACGTCCCAGTATTCCATAGGTTAAGTTTTTTCCCTCTTCTACGCCTGGCTGATTAAATGGGTTGACCCTATAAAGCAGGCCGGTAAAGGCGGTTACAAGTTCGAAGAATAAAAACATCTGGCCAAGATAATATGCATCAACCCGTGGAATGGTTATCCGCATATTAGGTCTTTTGGCCTTTGTGAGGCAGAGTTCTGTTGCCTCCTGCTCTGCTTTTATGAGCCCTCCGAGGCTGTGCCCTTTTAAATAACTCAGGGCAGGGATATCTTTATCGGGAATGGTAATGTCATCACTGGAACTTTCTACCCTTATAAAGGTTATTACCTTGTCCTTCGGGCCTTCCATCCATAACTGAAGCTGTGAATGCTGGTCAGTGGTTCCAATTGATGGATATGGTGTCTGGCCAAGACCTTCTTTTCCGAGGCTTTCAGCCCATAACTGGCAGTACCATTCTGAAAAAGACTTAAGCCTGTCTGAATATGGAAGGAGCACAGAAATGCTTTTGCCTTTTTGTTGCCCCATGAGATACATGAGGGCTCCTGCCATATAAGCAGGGTTTTTCCATGGGTCTTCTGCTTTGCACTTTTCAAGCATATCTTTTGCGCCATCGAGCAGG
This sequence comes from Nitrospirota bacterium, assembly GCA_016214385.1. NCBI lineage: Bacteria > Pseudomonadati > Nitrospirota > Nitrospirota bacterium. The sequence continues at coordinate 4,954 of JACROP010000077.1, read as the reverse complement.
CCCTTAACATCGATGCCGGCTATTGCGGCAGGGAGAAGGCCGACAGGGCTAAGCACAGAATAACGCCCTACAACATCAGGGTGTATTGAAAGTGTCCTGAAACCCTCTTCCCTGGCAACCTCCCTCAGAATTCCCTTCTCAGGGTCTGTAGTAGCAACAATCCAGTGCTTATAATTTTCTTTATTAGCTTTTTTCAGTCTGTCCATGAGGATTAGAAAAGACGCCATGGTCTCAACAGTGCTTCCAGATTTTGTAATAACATTTACTGTTGTTTTTCTTAAATCAATTATTGAGAGAATTGAAGTAAGGGTATCAGGGTCAACATTGTCGTATATAAATATCTTTGGGGTGTGCTTTAAATTATAAAAAGGTTTTAAAGAATCGAGCAGTGCCTTTGGTCCGAGGGCAGAGCCGCCAATGCCGAGGAGCATAAAATACTCTGAGGTCTTTCTGATGTCCTCTCCTATTTTTGAAAGTTCCGACAGATCTTGATAGGGCAAATCTAAGAATGCAAACGCCGGCCATTTAGTTCCTGAAATCTCTCTGTGGACATCTTTTATTTGTTCCTTAAGTGCGTCAATATCTTCGGGTTTTAATCCCTCAGGGCCAATAGCCTCCTGCATTATATTTGTAAAATCCAGAGTTATCATCGGCATCTCCCCCTGCCAGTCTTTGGCAGAACCAAAAAATATAGACTGCACCTACAAGGGTTTGGCAACAGCCCTTTCCATGCATGACTTTACGTTGAAGCCTTTATTGCTTAGAAAATCCACGATCTCATCAATATGTTTAAATCCCCTGGTCTCAAGCTCTATTGTAACCCTGGTCTTTCCGAGCGGCAGGTCTCCTGAAAGCCTGTCATGAAGGATATTAAGAATATTGGCGTTTCTTGAAGCAATTGAATCTGTCAGGCTGGCAAGGGAGCCGGGGGTATCGCTTAAGATTATTTCCAGGATAGCAATTCTGCCTGAGGCTGAAAGGCCCTTGAGTATAATCCTGTCCAGGACATTGACATCAATGTTTCCTCCGCTGACAATCAGGACAACTCTCCCCTTTTTTGTTTTAATTTTTTCTTCAAGCATGGATGCTAAAGGTGTAGCGCCAGCACCCTCTACGATGAGTTTCTTTCTCTCAAGGAACAGAAGGATTGCCCTGGCAATGGCCTCTTCAGACACTGTCACAATGTCATCAACGTAACGGTTTATTATTGGCATGGTTATTTCACCTGCCCTGCCGACTGCAATCCCGTCTGCTATGGTAGGTTCCGGGATATGCTCAACTATTTTCTTTTTCCTGAAGGAAAGATAAGCTGAAATTGCTGCCTCTGCCTGAACGCCAATAACCTTGACCTTTGGTTTTTTTTCTTTTATTGCAATTGCTACTCCGGATATTAAACCGCCTCCGCCAACAGGCACCACAACTGTGTCCATATCTTTCAGGTCCTCGGTGACCTCAAGGCCAACCGTGCCCTGGCCCTGTATTATCTCAGGGTCGTCAAAGCTGTGTATGAAGATATAGCCTTTTTGTTTCACCGCATAGGATAGAGAATCAGAATAATTCCTGCCATAGAATACAACCTCAGCGCCGTACGCCCGTGTTGCCTCGCTTTTTATGATTGGAGCAGTTATGGGCATAGCTATCTTTGCCTTGAAGCCGAGAGAGGCTGCTGCAAAGGCAATGCCCTGAGCGTGATTTCCCATAGAGGCTGTTATTATCTTCCTGGCATTTTTAATGCCCAGGAGTTTTCTAAAGGCGCCCCTTACCTTAAATGACCCTGTTTTCTGTAAGTTTTCTGCTTTAAGATAAACGTCACGGCCTGTTAGACGGCTGAAGGAATTAGAAAATATCAGTGGAGTATGGTGGATAAATTCGTTTATCTTTTTTCTTGTGTCCTCAATATCTTTCAGGTTGACCAATCTTTTTTCCTTTCAGATAAGAACCCTTCTAACGGTAGTATTACGAATACCACAGTTAAGCCAGCAAGTAGTCCGAAGATGTTAGCTATGTCAAACTTTATCACAAGAAATATGATGAGGGAAAGTATAAAAAGCCTTGTCAGAGAGGAAAATACTATGGCTATTTTTGCCTTTGGCCCATGAAGAAGCCCTTCAATGCCCCATATAAGTCCTCTGAGATTTACAATTCCCAATGCACCTCCAATGAGTATGCTGAGCGGGATTTTCCAGTCAAAGAAAAAGACAGAAAGGACTGATAGTATAATAAGGACTATAAGGCTCCTCTTAACGACCCTTTTCAGAATTTCCATTGTTTCTTTCTTTCAAGGCGACCCTGAAAAGATTTCTGAATCCTGCTGCAATGCCTATGATTAAAAAGATTATGGTCAGCCACGGCGAGGTGCCGAAAAGCTTATCAAGATAGTAGCCTATTGCGAGGCCAATAAAGGTTGCTACGACAAGGTTTATCCCGACTGTGCTTACTACCAGGAGAAGGCGAAGAAATTCTTTTTTTTCTTTCCCGCCAGAGGCAGACTTTTTGGAAAAACTCATTGCTCAAGCAGTTTAACAAAAGGATGGCTATGCGTCAAGTTTGACTAAAGGCATTAATGCTGTTAAAATTTTGTCTATGCAGCCACGGGGCGCTAAAAGGGTAATCAAGAGATTGGAAATAAAGTTTTATGCTGGAGGTGCAAGTTATACGGGCATTACAAGCAATTTATCAGAGAGCGGTTTGTTTATAAGGACATTCAGAGGCGTTGTGCCAGGCTCTATCCTGGATATGGAGCTTATGCTACCTGATGGGAATGTGTTAAAGCTTTCCGGTAAGGTAATACGGACTGTAAAAACGCAATTTCGCAGCGAAAAAAACGGGATGGGAATTAAACTTATCGGCCATCCCGATCAATACTTAGAATTTCTAAAAACCTTCCAATGAGACCGTTTGTCTTAGTAGTTCTTGATGGCTGGGGAATAGGCCGCCATTCAGAAGAAAATGCCATAGAAATAGCGAATATCCCTTTCTACAGAAGTCTCCTTAAAGAATACCCCAATACAGTCCTTGAGACATCAGGCGAATTTGTGGGTCTGCCCGAAGGCCAGATGGGAAATTCCGAGGTAGGCCATCTCAACCTCGGGGCAGGCAGGATTGTGTATCAGGATTATACGAGAATCAATAAGGCAATAAGAGAGGGAGAGTTTTTCAGGAATCCTGCTATCCTCGGCGCAATGGATGCTGCAAAAGACAGTGCCCTTCACCTCCTCGGCCTTGTATCTGACGGTGGCGTGCACAGCCATATAAATCACCTCTATACCCTGATTGAAATGGCATTAAATGTAGGGGTGAAGAATGTATTTATCCATGCCTTCATGGACGGTAGGGATACCTCTCCAACATCAGGCATGGGTTATATAAAAGGGCTTGAGAGTTTTATAAAGGATAAGCCCTCTGTAAAGATAGCAACAGTCACAGGCAGGTACTGGGCTATGGACAGGGACAAAAGATGGGAAAGGATAGACCGTGCCTACAGGGCGCTTGTCAATGGCTCCGGCAGAATGGCCAGATCAGCTATCAAAGCCATAGAGGAAAGCTACAGGGCAAATGAGACTGACGAATTCATAACGCCGACTGTAATTATTAATGATTCAGAGCCTGTCGGAAAAATAAGAGATAAAGATGCTGTAATATTTTTCAATTTCAGGGCAGACAGGGCAAGGGAGCTTACAATGGCCATTAATAACGCTGAGTTTACTTTCTTTCACAGGGAAGAAAGGCCTGAACTGAGCTCTTATGTAACTATGACTGTATACGATGAGACCTTTCCTTTTCCAGTTGCATTTCCACCTGTAAGGTTGAAAAATATCCTCGGTGAAGTTATAAGCAATAAAGGGTTACGGCAGTTAAGAATTGCCGAGACAGAAAAATACGCGCATGTCACTTACTTTTTCAATGGCGGAGAAGAAAATCCCTTCCCTGGCGAAGACAGGTGTTTAATACCGTCTCCAAAAGATGTCCCCACCTATGACCTGAAGCCTGAGATGAGCGCCTATCCTGTAACAGAAGAATTGATTAAGATGATAGACTCAGGGGTTTATAATTTTATTGTCCTGAACTTTGCAAATCCTGATATGGTGGGACACACAGGGGTAATTGAGGCTGCTGTAAAGGCATGTGAGACTATCGATAAATGTCTCTCAGTTATTGTGAAAAAAGTCTTAGCCTCGGGGGGACTGGCCATTATTACTGCTGACCATGGCAACTGCGAGGAGATGCGCAGTGGCGATAGTTTGCCCCACACCGCGCACACAATGAATGCTGCGCCATTCATACTTTTGAAAAAAGGGGTTAAATTGAGAGAGAGAGGAATACTCGCTGATGTTGCGCCAACTATACTTGAGTTAATTGGGATAAAAAAGCCGGCAGAGATGACAGGAGAAAGTTTAATAGGTTGAACACAGATAAGAACCACAGATGATCGCAGTGGGCACAAAGCCTGCCTAACCATAACTTGTGAATATCCGGGATAAACAAAAAGGGCTCAGTTTTTACCGAGCCCTCTTATATTTTAATCCGGCGACGACCTACTTTCCCAGGACCTTGCGGTCCAAGTATCATCGGCCCTGGAGGGCTTAACTTCCGTGTTCGGAATGGGAACGGGTGTTGCCCCTCCGGCATTGCCACCGGAAACTCTATCTATTAGAATAATAACATAACCTTAGAAAAAAATCTAAGATTTCTTTGACATCTGCAGGCATTAAGTCGCCCTTACTTCCTTGACCACGATTTAAATGGAGTATTGGAGTGATGGAGTAATGGGATGTCTGTTTTTAAATCCCGCTACTCCAATGCTCCATTACTCCAAGTTTTCAAACTTGGTGGAGGTGAACGGGATCGAACCGATGACCTTCCCGATTACAATCGGGACGCACTCCACTTAATCTTTCAGTTAAATCTGGTGGAGGTGAACGGGATCGAACCGATGACCTTCCCGATTACAATC
>JACROP010000076.1 GCA_016214385.1 Nitrospirota bacterium | reverse complement strand
TCTTTGCCATAGACTGCAATAACAATAAAAACTTCTGAGCTTGTTAATTATCATCTCCCCAACTTTATCCTTGTTGATAAAAAAAATAGTTACATCAAAAACAAAATAATTGATATCTTTTATGAGTACGAAATGAAATTTGATATACCATTTTCTGTTATTATCCTTTCCAAAAAGGAGTTTGATTTTAATGCTTCCATTAGCAGCCCCTTTATCGAATCAATAAACGAAGAAGGAGTCATAATCTATGACGCTCAGCAGAGAAGACAAGAGGGAACTCTCAAGATACAGACTTGAAAATGCATAGCGAGCGCATTTCCCAGTTAGCGAGCGAATATAAAAGATAATAATTCCTTACATTTCGAAGATTCCCCGCAGCTCGAAGCGAGTCCCGAAGCGGGTCTCCGCGAAGGGTTGCTTCGACTTCGCGGGGAGCTTCAAAAGGCAAAAAGCCTGTTGGAAGATGCAAAACTTCTTTTAGAAAAAGAGAGGTTTGGATCTTCAATTAACAGGAGTTATTATGCGGCATTGACAGCGGCAAAGGGAGCCCTTATTCTCTTTGGCACAGACCCTAAGACCCATGAGGGAGTGAAGACAATGGTAGGGAAAAAATTGATAATGGATGGGTATATGTCTGCTGAATATGGAAAGTGGTTCAGGAGTTTACTTTCTGAAAGGGAAGATGCCGATTATGCAGATTTTACAATAGTGGATAAAAATGACGCAGAAGAGGCATATAATAATGCCTCAGCATTTATAAAAAAAACAGCGGAGGTTGTAGACGGAATAATTAAGGAGCTTCGATAGATTGAAGGGTTAAAGGGGATATAGGTATTTTTTTTAGCTTTGTTGCCGTTGCCGTAGCAGCGTGTTCAAAAGAGCACCATCTGCTCTGCTTTGTCTGCAGGTGAAAATACAGGGTAGTTGTTATCAAAGCAGGCTGTGCAGTATTCTTTAGGGTTCGGGAATGTCTTTAAAAGGCCCTCAAGGCTAAGGTAGGCGAGGGTGTCTGAGGTGATATACTTTCGTATCTCTTCGAGGCGGTGGGTTGATGCTATTAGCTCTTTCCTCGTTGGCGTGTCAATGCCGTAAAAACATGGCCCTATGGTTGGAGGAGAACTTATCCTCAGATGAACTTCCCTGGCCTTGCCACCTTCTCTGAGCATCTTTACAATTTTTTTGCTTGTTGTGCCCCTCACGATTGAATCGTCAACAACAATGACCCTCTTACCTTCGAGGAGTTTTCTTACAGGGTTTAATTTTATTTTTACGCCAAAGTGCCTTATTGCCTGCTGTGGCTCTATAAAAGTCCTGCCAATATAGTGGTTCCTTATCAGGCCAAAATCAAAGGTTATCCTGCTCTCCTCAGCATAGCCAATGGCAGCAGGAACGCCAGAGTCAGGCACAGGGATTACAAGGTCAGCGTCAACCGGGCTCTCCCTCGCAAGCTGACGGCCGAGCTCTTTTCTTACATCATTAACATTGAGCCCTCCAAAAATATAACTGTCAGGCCTTGAGAAATAAATAAACTCGAATATGCAGAAGGCATGTCTTACATCTGATAGGGGTTTAAGTGATTTAATGCCTTTCTCATTTATAATTACCATTTCCCCTGGCTCTATATCTCTAATGTACGTTGCACCTATAAGGTCAAAGGCACAGGTTTCTGAGGCAATGACATGTGCCCCATCATATTCACCGAGGCAGAGGGGTCTGAATCCATAAGGGTCCCTTACGGCAATGAGTTCGTTTTCTGTCATAATGAGGATGCTGAAAGAGCCATAAAGTTTTCTGAAGGCGTCTATAATGCGCTCGTAGAGCCCCTTCTCCTTAGAATTGGCAATAAGGTGAACGATGACCTCGCTGTCTGAGGTTGATTGAAATATGGCGCCTTCTCTCTCAAGGTCTCTCTTTAGTTCAAAGGCATTGACGAGGTTTCCATTGTGGGCGATGGCAAGGGAGCCGAGGGCAAAATTTACCACTATGGGCTGGACATTCTTCAGGACGCTTGAGCCAGCGGTTGAATAGCGGTTATGGCCTATGGCAGCATGGCCTTGAAGGCGCCTCAGTCTTTTTTCTGTAAAGATATCAGCCACAAGGCCCATGGATTTTTCAATGTGCAGTTGCCTTCCATCAGAAGAACAAATCCCGGCACCCTCCTGGCCCCTGTGTTGAAGGGCATATAGTCCAAGATACGTAAGGTTCGAGGCCTCAGGGTGGCCATAGACTCCGAAGACCCCGCATTCTTCACGGAATTTGTCTAAAGATCGATGGTCGGTAGGCTCTTTCATCTACAGTTTAATATAACATTTTTCTAAGCTCTTTTTCTTTGATGTTTTATGCTAATATTTCCCCATGCGTGTAATTATAGTGGGTGCAGGAGAGGTAGGCTTTCAGGTAGCTAAATTTCTGACCCAGGAAGACATCGATGTTGTGGTTGTAGATAAGGCCAGGGATAAGCTGAAAAGGATATCCGAAGGCCTTGATGTGGCAGTGGTTGAGGGGGAAGGCGGTTCTCCGTCTGTGCTGAAAGAGGCCGGTGCAGAGAAGGCAGACATACTCCTTGCAGTAACAGATATGGATGAGACAAATATGATTGCCTGCCTTGTTGCAAAGGCAATGTTTAAGATACCGAGAAAGGTTGCGAGGATCAGAAATCCCGAGTACTTTGCCAATGAGACCCTTCTTCAGAGCCTTGATATAAACCCTGCGATAAGCCCGGAATTTGAAGCTGCAAAGGCGATTTTGAGGATATTTGAAGTGCCATTTGCATCAGACGTGGAGGACTTCGAGGCAGGGAAAATAAAGGTTATTGGTTTTAAGATTCCGTCGGAATCAAAATTTATCGGAAAGTCCCTTAAAAACCTTGATCTAACTAAACCAAAAATCCTGATAGGTGCAATACACCGGGGAGAAAAGGTAATTATTCCTTCCGGGGATAGCATAATCAAAAAAGGCGATATAATCTTCCTGCCTGTTAAGGAAGGGGATGTCCAGACAGTCGCGAATAGCATTGGTGGTGCTACACAACCTGCTAAAAGGATTATGATACTCGGCGGTGGAAGGATAGGCTTTTATGTGGCAAAGGCAATGGAAGAAAGAGATGTGAGTCTTAAGATAATAGAGATGGACAGCGAGAGGTGCAAATTTCTAAGTCAATCCCTGAAAAAGAGCGTCATACTCCATGGGGATGGTTCAGACCAGAAATTGTTGGAAGAGGAGAATATTGCAGACATGGATGCATTCGCAGCGATATCGAACAACGAAGAACTTAATATAATGTCTTCCCTTCTTGCAAAAAGCCTCGGAGCAAAAAAGGTTATAACCATAGTAAACAAAACCGACTACCTTCCCCTTGCCAATAGCCTTGGAATTGAGGCAGTTTTAAGCCCTCGCCTGATTACTGCCGGCACAATTTTAAGGTATATCCGAAGGGGCGACATACTGTCTCTTACGGCTATAGCAGAGGACAAGGCTGAGATAATCGAAGCAAGGGTCAGGGCAGGCTCAGTACTTGACGGGAAAACCCTTCTTGAGGCAGAACTCCCGGATAAATCCCTGATAGGGGCAATTATAAGGGATACTGATATTGTCATTCCCTCAGGGAGCGATAAAATATTCAAGGAAGATAAACTGATTATTTTTACCCTCAGGGAGTCTGTCAGGCAGGTAGAAGAACTCCTTCAATGAATATCCCCCTCGTATTAAACCTCGTAGGTATTGTTATTATAATCGCCTCAACCTTTATGCTCCTGCCTGTTGCAGTCTCTATAATATACGGAGGGGAAGACTTTACAGCCTTAGGCGAATCCTTTCTTATAGCCTTGTTTGCAGGTATCATACTTTCTTTTCTTACAAGGGCGCAAAGGGGGACGGAAATAAAGCACAGGGATGGTTTTGCTGTCGTGACTTTAAGCTGGCTCGCTATATCTTTTTTTGGTTCTCTACCTTTTATCCTCTCAGGCAGTATCCCTTCTTTCACAGATGCCTATTTTGAAGCTATGTCAGGCTTTACAACCACAGGGGCATCTATACTTACTGATGTAGAGGCCCTTCCAAAGGGAATACTTCTCTGGAGAAGTCTTACCCACTGGATGGCAGGGATGGGGATAATAGTCTTATCTCTCGCAATCCTTCCCATGCTTGGCGCAGGTGGTATGCAACTCTTTAAGGCAGAGGTATCTGAGATAGTGGTTGAAAGGTTAAGGCCCAGGATAGCAGATACCGCCAAGTCCCTCTGGTATGTATATACAGCCATCACAATCTTTGGAGTAATACTCTTACTCTTAGGTGGCATGGATCTTTACGATGCCTTATGCCATTCCTTCGGGGCAGTGGCAACAGGAGGGTTTTCTATAAAGAATGCGAGCATAGCCTATTACCAGAGCGCCTATATAGATATTGTTATAACCATTCTTATGCTAATTGGAGGGGTAAATTTCTCTCTCCATTTCTATGCCTTCAGGGGTGATTTCTCGCGATACTGGAGGAGCAGCGAATTCAGGTTTTTCTGTCTGATTGTTTTCTCATCTATAGTTTTAATTACATTAAATATAATTGGCTCTAATTATAGATCCCTTTTTGATGCCTTGAGATATGCCTCTTTTCAGGTTGCCTCTATAGTGACTGCAACAGGATATGTAACCGCCGATTTTGAGAAGTGGCCTGTATTATCCCAGATGCTCCTCGTCTCCTTGATGTTCTTTGGCGGCATGGTGGGCTCAACTGCAGGTGGAATGAAACAGGTCCGTATCCTTCTGATGCTGAAACAGGCATACAGGGAACTCTATCAACTAATCCATCCCCATGCTGTGACATACATAAAGCTTGATGGGAAACCTCTAACAAAAGAGATATTGGGTGGGATCTGGGGTTTTCTATTTCTTTTTTTGTTTATCTGGGTCATTGCAACTGTAAGTATGACTGCTTTAGGCATTGATATAATAACCGCAGCTACTACGACCATCTCTGCAATGTCGAATGTAGGCCCTGCTCTCGGCACTGCCGGGCCTGCTGAGAATTATTCCACCATCCCTACCTTAGGCAAGTGGATTCTTATCCTATGTATGCTTATTGGCAGGCTTGAGATATATACCGTTATAGTGCTTTTTGTCCCGCATTTCTGGAGGAAATAGAGGAATCGCACCACTTTCTCGCATTCTGGAACATCCTGAGCCATGGTGATGCTTCAAGTTTATCGCTCCATTGCTCAGGCATCCAGGCCCACTGCCATTTTAAGAATGTTCTTTCCGGATGGGGCATGATGGCGAGATGCCTCCCGTCTGGTGAGCAGAGGGCTGCAATGCTCTCTGGAGAGCCATTTGGATTGAAGGGATAGGATTCTGTAATCTCTCCATCATCATCCACATATCTCACAGGAGCAAGCCCCATTTTGATAACCTTCTCTTTAACCTCATTGTCAGGGAAATGTGCTCTTCCCTCTCCATGGGCTACCCATATGCCGAGAGTCGAACCATCTATTCCATTAAGCATTACAGATGGGCTTTCGAATATCTTTGCAGTAACGAACCTCGACTCGAAACGGCCTGACCTGTTTTGAATAAACCTCGGCTGAAACCTGTCCTCAATCCCCCTCCAGGGCACCCAGCCGAGGAGTGCCATGAGCTGGCAGCCATTGCATACGCCGAGGCTGAATGTGTCATCCCTGTGATAGAATCTCTCGAACTGTTCGTAAATCCTCTTGTTAAATCTTATTACTCCTGCCCAGCCTTTTGATGAATCGAGGACATCAGCATAACTGAAACCTCCCACAAAGGCTATGCCCTTGAAATCATCGAGGGATATATCTCCCCTGATTATGTCGGTCATGGTTATATCCCATGTCTCGAATCCTGCCATATAAAAGGCAGATGTCATCTCCCTGTCGCCATTACTGCCCTCTTCACGGATGATTGCAACCTTTGGCTTTGAATCTCTGCTGAGAATCTCAAAAGGTGTCTGTTCGGGTGTAAAGGTTATGTTGAAGTGAGGGCCTTTTCTATCGTAGATATTCTTTTTTTCCTCATCCGCACACTCAGGGTCTGTCTGCAGCCTTTCAAGCTGATAGCTCGTCTCTTCCCACAATGCCCGTAGATGTCTCAGATCTTCATCTAATACAGTCAGGAGTCGAGAGTCAGGAGTCAGGAGATTTATTTTTATTCTTTTTTCTGATAGGCTTTTGCCTATGATTTGATGGGGAACAGCGAAACTTTTAAATATTGAGATAATTTCATTTTCCTTCTCCGGCAGATATTCGATAACCAGACCCGATTCTTCAGCGAATAATAGCGATATTAATCCGTTCTTTGGCTCCCGACTCCTCACTCCCGACTCCAGACTTATTTCAATTCCACAATTTCCTGAAAAAGCCATCTCAAGAAGGGTCACTATTAAACCGCCATCGCTTATATCGTGGCCTGAGAGGATGATGCCTTCATCGATAAGTCTCTGTGTTGCCGCAAAGGCGCGTTTCAGCAAGTCCGGGTCTTCCATATCAGGAGATTCATCACCGATCTGGTTGTAGACATGGGCAAGGGCAGAGCCTCCGAGTCTATATCTGCCATTGCCTAAATCTATATAAAGCAATCTGCTCTGTCCCGGGCTTTTTATATCAGGAGTTATCACCTTCGTAATATCAGGGCATGTGACATAGGCAGAGATAACCAATGACCCTGGTGCCTTTACTATTTCTTTCTCCCCTCTCATTTTTTGAACAACTGCTGCCATAGAGAGGCTATCCTTCCCGCCATCTACTGCTATGCCCAGTTCCATCATAATATCCCTCATAGCAAGAGCAGCATCGTATATTGCAGCGCCCTCGCCAGGAAACTTTGCAGCCCACATCCAGTTGCCTGAGCATCTTATGTCCTCGAGTTTGCTTACCTTTGCCCAGACAATATTGGTGATAGCCTCTGTAACAGCCATCCTCGCCATTGCCCCTGGATTTATGAGGCCTTTTATGGGTTGTTCTCCTATGGATATTGCAGCGCCGGTCACACCGAAGTGGCTCTGAGCAATGACAGCAACATCAGAGACAGTAAGTTGAAGTGGGCCGGAACACTGCTGCCTCGCTATCAGGCCTGTAACAGAGCGGTCTACCTTGTTTGTGAGGAACCTCTTTGAACCGACAGAGACAAGCCTTAAAACCCTCTCGAGTGCATCCTTCACAGTTATATCCTCTGGCAGTTTGAGAGGCTCAAGCTTCGGAGGGATTCTATTGAAGTTAAACGTCTTCTGCGGCATCTCTCCAAGAACCTTTTTGAGGTCGAGGTTGACCGGAGTGCTTCCGTCATTTTCATCATAAAGGACTACATAGCCATCATCCGTAATCTGCCCAACAATAGCAAATGGGACATTTTCTCTTTTGCATAAATCCCCAAAGATTTTTAGCTTTTCAGGCTGGATCAGAAGGGCATTTGCTTCCTGATACTCAGCACCCCATATCTCTAAGATAGAAAGGGTGTTGTCCCCGAGGGGGATTTTTCTTACTTCTATTTTTGCGCCTGCAGGATATATTAGCTCCTTCAGGACATTGCAGTTTCCTCCGGCACCCTGATCATGGATGCTGATTATGGGGTTTTCTTTTCCGAGCTCTATACAGGCGCGGATTACCCTGTTCATCTTCTGCTCCATCTCTGCATCCCCGCGCTGAACTGCATTGAAGTCGAGTTCTTCCCTGCTTTCTCCTGCTATCATGCTCGATGCAGCCCCGCCGCCTATGCCAATCCTGTAGGCAGGGCCGCCGACCTTGACAACGAGCATGCCCTTCTCAGGCTGTCCTTTTTCTACATGCCCTTCGTTCATCTGGCCGACACCGCCTGTGAACATTATCGGCTTTATCCACTCCCTCCTCTCACCATCTGGAAGCCTCATGCCAAAAGACCTCGTGAATCCCTGAATAACAGGCTCTCCGAATTTATTCCCATAATCTGATGCGCCATTGCTCGCCTCTATCTCTATCTGGAGGGGGGATGCTAAGTTCCCCGGATATTCAAAGGATTTGTCCTCCCAGGGAAGCCTGTAGTTAGGGATATGGAGGTTTCCGACACAGTAGGCAGCAGTGCCTGCAACAACAAGACCTCCCCTACCAACTGCCTGAATATCCCTTATCCTTCCTCCTGTGCCTGTCTCTGCACCGGGAAAAGGTGCAACACCACTCGGGAAGTTATGGGTCTCTGCAGTGAATATGATGTTGTACGTGAGTTCTTTCCCGACAAAGAAAGATGGTTTATCAACTCTCTCAGGAATGATGGTCTTTATCATGTATCCCCTTATTGCGCTTGAGTTGTCTTTAAAGGCGATTATGCTGTTATTTGGATTTCTCTTATATGGTTCTTTTATCAGTTCCATGAGGGTTGCAGGAACCTCTTTACCATCTATGACGAGTCTTCCCTTAAAGAACCAGTGCCTTGAGTGCTCGCTGTTTGACTGGCCGAGGTCAAAGCATTCTACATTTGTTGGGTTTCTCTTAAGGTCATTGGCAAAGAGGTTGTAGTAGTAATCTATGTCCCAGCCATCAAGCCCGAGGCCGAGGTCTTTGTTTATCCTTTCGATCGCTGCCTTGCCATCCTCAATCAACCGTACAGTATAGACAGGTTCGGGCCTTATGCCTGTCTCAAAGGTCTTCAGCCTCTCAGGATAGGGGCACTCTGTCATGCGATCATAAAAAAGTGACGAGTGACGGGTGACGAGTGACGAGATAAGCTCGGAGTCTTGTCCCTCGTCCCTTGTCCCTTGCCCCTTAATTAATTTGTATCTCCTCGACCTCTCTATCCGTGTTATCTTCTTCAGTCCGCAGGCATGGCATACAGAGACCGCATTGGTTGACCAGGCAGTGGTGAAATTCATCCTGGGGCCGACTTCGAAAAGACAGTGACCCTTCGACAGGCTCAGGGCAGGCTCAGTGACGAGTGACGAGTGACGAGTCAAAAAACTCTTATCCGAAAAATTCTCTGGCTCGAATGTCTCACTCAGGAGCCAGCGCAGGGCATCTATCTCCTCAGGGGTGAGGGCCTCTGCCGACTCGATATAAAAACAATATTCTGTCTGGATATCCTCTATCTCAGGGGAGACCCTTTCCCTCACAATTGATAGGAGATTTCTCCTTTTTGTCTCGGAAAGGGCAGGTCTTCTGTATCTGTAAATCACTTCCCAAATACCCTCTTGAATATATAATCCACATTCCTGAAATAATGCTTCAGGTTGAATATATTCTCTATCTCCTTAGTTGTCAGATATTTTTTTACTTCCTTATCTTTTAGTAACAGTCCTTTGAAATCCCTCTTCCCCTTCCAGCTCTTCATTGCATTTCTCTGGACAATGGCATATGCCTTTTCCCTCGAAAGCCCCTTCTCAGTGAGGGCGAGCATGACTCGCTGTGAGTTATAGAGGCCATAGCTCCCTGCCATGTTTCCCTTCATCCTTTCTGGGTAGACCTGAAGGCCATCCAATATGCCCGTGAGCCTGTTAAGCATGTAGTCAACGAGTATGGAACTGTCAGGGATGATGATCCGTTCTACTGATGAGTGTGATATGTCCCTCTCATGCCAGAGGGCGATGTTCTCAAGAGCTGCCATTGCATTTGCCCTCACTACCCTCGCAAGGCCTGAGAGGTTCTCGCAGCCAACCGGGTTTCTCTTGTGGGGCATTGCTGATGAGCCTTTCTGGCCTGCCTCGAATGGCTCTTCAGCCTCAAGGACTTCGGTTCTCTGGAGATGCCTTATCTCGACAGCTATTTTTTCTATGGATGCTGCAATCAGTGCGAGGGTTAGTAGATACTCTGCGTGTCTGTCCCTCTGCACAACCTGCGTTGCAACAGGTTCAGGCCTGAGACCAAGTTTTTTACAGACCTTCTCTTCGATTAGAGGCGGGATATTCGAAAATGTCCCTACAGCGCCTGAGAACTTCCCGATGCTTACAGCCTCTCTTGCCCTCTCTATCCTCGCGAAATTCCTCCTCATCTCCTCATACCAGAGGGTGAACTTCAATCCAAAGGTCATTGGCTCTGCATGGACACCGTGGCTTCTGCCCATGCAGGGTGTGTCTTTATATCTGAATGCCTGCCTTTTCAGGACAGCCATCAGTTCCTTTATATCCTGGATTATTATGTCCGAGGCCTCTCTCATAAGGAGTGATTGGGCTGTATCAACAATATCCGATGATGTGAGGCCCTTATGGATGAACCTCGACTCAGGGCCTGCATTCTCAGCCACCGAGGTGAGGAAGGCAATGACATCGTGCTTTACGGTCTTCTCTATCTCATCGATCCTTTCAACATCGAACCTCGCCTTTTTCTTTATCTTTCTTACTGCATCCTTTGGTATCTTTCCTATCTCTGCCCATGCCTCGCAAACAGCCATCTCGACATCGAGCCACTTTTTAAATTTATTCTCGGACTCCCATATCCTGCCCATCTCAGGCCGCGTGTAACGTGCTATCATAATCTCTCCTTATAAATCCTTTACCCCAGAAGTAATAACCACTGAGGCACAGAGACACAGAGTTTTAAATTGGGAAATGAGAAATAGGAAATGGGAAGTTATGACTGCACTTCTTACTTCTCTGTGCCTCGGTGTCTCTGTGGTTTATACAAAATCTCCGATCTCCTTTTTTATCATGTCCCCCATGCAAGTCTCTCGATTAATGGCAGCGGCAGTCCTGCTTCATGCATCTTTTTCTGGGTTAATAATATATCATAAGGAACCCTTTTTATCTCTATGATATTTTTACTGTAAATTACATAACATGCATCCGGGTTGCCATCTCTCGGCTGCCCTACGCTCCCTGCATTTACTATATACCTGTGGTAATCTTTTATTTCCACGCCGTCCATGTACGCAGTTAGCTTGCCTCTCGGGCTATGTTCCACTATCGAAGGTTGATGGGTATGCCCTATAAAGCACAATTTCTCTGGAAAAAATCGAAAATTCAAGCGGGCATCCTGCAGAGTAAACATATAGTGCCATCTTTGAGGCTCTTTCGGGGTTGCATGAACGAGAAGGATTCCCTTGTCTTTTATTCTTTTTGTGATCGGTAAGTCTTTAAGGATGGAGGCATTCTTTTTTGTCATAATATTTTTCGTCCACTTTACAGCAGCCTTTGCGTCATTGGGATTAGGGCCATAGCCCACAGCATCGCCTAAAAACCAGATGCTGTTAACCCCCTCTCTGCCAATAGCTTTTAATACTGATTTAAGGGCCTCCAGATTTCCATGGACATCGGAGATTATAGCGTAGCGCATGACTTATCACATCTTTTTTACTTTAGCGGCTTCTTGATATTTTGAAATCCTGTCTAATATTCCATTTATAAAAGGAGCTGAATCTAGAGTTGAATATTTTTTTGCTATTTCTATTGCCTCGTTTATGGCAACAGAGGAGGGGATGTCACTTCTGTAAAGGATTTCGTAAGTGGCAAACCTGAGGATGCTTCTATCAACAGCAGCCATTCTCTTTAAAGACCAGTGTTCTGCTGATTTCTTAATTAACTCATCTATTTTATCTAAGTTTTTCCATGTGCCTTCAACAAGGCTGCTGGCAAAATCCTTTACATCATTGTCTTCCTTCTTGTCCGCCCAGAAGTCTTTAATAAACTCACTGGTTAAATGGCCTTGTGCTAAGTCAAGCTGAAAAAGCATTTGTAGTGCATATTCCCTTGCCCTGCGCCGTTTCATAAGGCAGTGATGAGTGACGAGTTAAGAGTGACAAGTGAAAGAAGGTTTTTCCTGCAGTCTTTACTGATCACTGTTCACTCTTAACCGTTCACAGTTTCTTAAGGAGCTGGGCCATTTCAATAGCTGTAAGTGCAGCATCCCACCCCTTATTTCCGCTCTTGGCACCTGCTCGCTCGACTGCCTGCTCGATTGTATCAGCAGTTATAACACCGAAGGCTATTGGAATACCTGTCTCCAGAGATGCAGATGCAATGCCTTTTGCAACCTCTGAGGCGATGTATTCAAAGTGGGGAGTTGCACCTCTTATAACTGTTCCAAGGCAGATTACAGCATCATAGCTCTTTTTCTGTGCAAGTTTTTTTGCAACCAGAGGTATTTCAAAAGACCCGGGAACTCTGACTACCTCAATATCATGCTGCTCTGCCCCATGTCTCAGAAGAGTATCAATAGCTCCTTCAAGAAGTCTGTTTGTAATAAAATCATTAAAGCGGCTTACAACAATCCCAAACTTCAGCCCTTTTGCCTGAAGCTCTCCCTCATATTTTTTCATAACGCCTCCCTTATTAAGTAGAACACAGAGTTCACAGATAATATAACCACTGAGGCACAGAGACACAGAGTTATAAATTGGGAAATGAGAAATAGGAAATGGGAAGTTATGATTGCACTTCTCACTTCTCTGTGCCTCTGTGTCTCTGTGTTTTAATTTGCATTATTTATTCTCCCACACAGTTCTTTCTCTGTGGTTTTACTACAGTTTACACATTCTCCAGTATGTGTCCGAGCTTCTTCTTTTTGGTTATAAGGTATCTTATGTTTCTCTCATGGGGCATTCCTTCAATTGGCACTCTCTTTACAACCTTCAGGCCATAGCCCTCAAGCCCGACTATCTTGCGTGGGTTGTTGGTCATCAACTTCATTTTCCTCACTCCCAGGTTAACTAATATCTGGGCGCCAATGCCGTAATCCCTTAAATCAGGCTTAAAGCCGAGCTTGATGTTTGCCTCGACAGTATCGAGTCCTTTGTCCTGAAGTTCATATGCCTTCAGTTTATTTGCAAGGCCGATGCCTCTGCCCTCCTGCCTCATGTAGAGTATAACGCCTTTTCCTTCATCCTTTATCATTTCCATAGCCTTGTGTAGCTGTTCTCCGCAGTCGCATCTCCTTGAGCCAAATACATCCCCTGTGAGGCACTCTGAATGAACCCTGACAAGAATCTCATCAGTGGGTTTTATTTCTCCTTTTACAAGTGCTATATGCACACCGCTGTCCACAAAATTCCCGAATGCAATGGCCGTAAACTCACCGCCAGATTTAGTCGGTAGTTTTGTGGTAGCCAGCCTTCTTACCAGGCATTCATTGCGCATCCTGTATTTAATCAGGTCTTTAATGGTGACAATTTTCATGTTGTGCCTGTGGCTGAATTCCATGAGCTGGGGCACACGGGCCATAGTGCCGTCGTCATTCATTATTTCACATATAACCCCTGCTGGATATAGCCCGGCAAGTCTTGCTAAATCAACAGAGCCCTCTGTCTGGCCTGCCCTCTGGAGCACTCCGCCACGCCTTGCCCTGAGGGGAAACACATGACCCGGCCTTGCGAGGTCTTCTGGCCTTGTCTTAGGGTCAATGGCAGTAAGAATTGTCCTCGCCCTGTCTGCAGCCGATATGCCTGTTGTTACTCCCTTTTTAGCTTCTATGGAAACAGTAAAGGGGGTGCCAAAGGCTGAGGTATTTTCATCGGCCATCATTTGAAGCCTTAGTTCATCAACCCTCTCAGGGGTGAGGGAAAGACATATAAGTCCCCTGCCATATTTTGCCATGAAATTAATTGCCTCAGGGGTTACTTTTTCTGCTGCCATTGTAAGGTCGCCCTCATTTTCCCTGTCCTCATCGTCAACGAGGATAACTATTTTCCCCTGCGCTATATCATCTATAGCTTCATCAATTGTATTGAATTTATATTGCTCCATCGCTAAATCCTTCTAAAAATCAAATTTTAGATTGTCCCGAAAATACATCTCCAGAATCCTTTTGCCCTTTATCTGTCATTGCGGCTTGTCCGGGGTTTCACTTGATATATCCCTCTTCCATCAGGGTTTTCATTAGACCTGGGTCTTTCCGGTGCGGATCTTCGATTTTCTCCCTGCTCAAAAATCTTTCAACATACTTTCCTAAGATATCTGCCTCTATATTCACAGTGTCTCCTGCTGTTTTATCGCCGATATTGGTAACTTCCATGGTATGGGGAATTATGGCCACAGTAAATGATGTCTCATCGAGGCTTACCACTGTAAGGCTTATGCCATCCACTGCCACAGAGCCTTTTTTAACGAGATACCTCATCACCCCTTCTGGCACCTCAATTCTGTAATAAGTGTATTCCCCTGTCTGTCGCCTCTCCATTATTGTCCCAGCAGCATCAACGTGGCCTGTTACTATATGACCGCCGAGTCTGTCTGTCGGAGTAAGTGCCCTCTCAAGATTTACCTTATCCCTGACTTTTAAGTTGCCGAGGTTTGTGCTCTTCATTGTCTCAGGAGAAATGTCAAATGCAATGCCACTGTCAGAATTAACAACAGTAAGGCAAACCCCATTTACTGCTATGCTATCGCCGATCTTTACATCTCTACCTAAATCTGCTTTTACCACAAGGCGAGCACATGTAGGTGTTTTTTTTATTGAAGAAACCTCGCCTGAACACTCAACAAGCCCTGTAAACATTAGTCGCTCTGACTTGTATTAACAGAAAAATCCACCGTCTTCCTGTAAATATCAAGTATATTGATTTCTTCCTCCCACGAGACATTTATAACATAACCCTTGCCTCTTTTGCTCAGGGCAATGTCTTTCTCTTTCAGGGGAACACTGTATTCCTCTGCAACATCAATTATCTTCTGTTGTAAAGCCTCCGGGCTTGTCCCTATTTCTACCTTTGCCAGATCCTCAAGGTCGCTTTTAAAAGCGCGGTAATGATAATAGGGTTTTCCGATCTGAAAACCTGAATAAACAATGGCAATAAAAACGAAGAGGCATAAAAGTTTTTTTATCATAAGTTACCTCCTAATAAATAAGATGTCCTATCCTCCTCCACCTGATCCAGTTTTCTTTGCTGTCCCACGACCAGTAGAGTATAAATGCCTTGCCTTTTATTTTATCAAAATCCACATATCCCCAGAAACGGCTGTCGTGGCTTTGATCCCTGTTGTCACCCATGACAAAAAACTTGCCTTTTGGGACAATCCTGCGGCTGAGGTTGTCCCTCGGCCCCATATCAATGCTTTTGTCTTTATGGACCACATAGGGTTCGTTAATGGCCTTATCATTCACATAAACCACTTTATCTTTGATTTCAATCTTGTCGCCGCCTACAGCAATAACCCTTTTAATAAAATCTCTTTTAGGGTCTTCTTGATACTCAAATACTATAATATCACCTCTCTGTGGCTCCTTAAAGACCAGAAATCTCCCGCTTACAAAGGGGATTCTAATGCCATAAATAAATTTATTGACAAGGAGATGGTCACCTATGGTCAAAGTCGGTATCATAGAGCCTGAAGGTATTTTAAATGCCTGGATTACGAATGTCCTTATCAAAAGGGCAAGTAACAGGGCTATAATTATAGCTTCTGCGTATTCTCTGAATTTTGATTTCTTATTGGTCAATTTTTTATTGTCTCCTTTCATAAAAGCGGAATTTATTTCCCTATCTTACCTTAAGCACGGCAAGGAATGCCTCCTGAGGAACTTCTACCCTGCCAACCTGTTTCATCCTCTGCTTGCCTTCTTTCTGTTTCTCGAGAAGCTTTCTCTTCCTTGTTATATCACCTCCATAACACTTGGCCAGGACATTTTTTCTCAAAGGGCTCACGCTCTCTCTGGCTATTACCTTGCTTCCAATGGCTGCCTGAATAACCACCTCAAAAAGCTGTTTCGGTATAACATCTTTAAGCTTTTCAGCAATCTGTCTACCCCTGTGATATGCGCTATTATTATGAACGATAAGTGAAAGGGCATCCACTGGCTCTCCGTTTAGTAGAATGTCGAGTTTAACCAGATCGGCTTCCCTGTAACCCAGGAACTCATAGTCCATGGAGGCATATCCCTTTGAAAGGGATTTAAGCCTATCATAGAAATCCCATAAAATTTCGTTAAGCGGCAGCTCATACGTCAGCATGGCACGGTCTTTCCCCATAAAAGTGAAATCTTTTTGTATGCCTCTCCTGTCCTGACAGAGCTCGAGTATCTGTCCGAGAAAATTCTGGGGGACAAAAATGGTTGCCTTTATAAATGGTTCCTCGATTTTTATATATTTTTCAGGCAGTCTTGTTGGTGTGTCTACAAATATTGTATTGTTATCAGGCTTCGTAACCCTGTAAACAACTGTTGGCGCTGTGCTTATAAGGGAAAGGCCAAACTCTCTTTCAAGCCTTTCTTTTACTATCTCCATGTGCAGCAGCCCCAGAAAGCCACACCTGAAACCAAATCCGAGGGCAGCCGATGTTTCCGGTTCAAAATTAAAAGACGAGTCATTGAGCCTGAGTTTGTTCAGGGCATCTTTAAGGTCTTCGTATTGATTTGTCTCAGTGGGATAAAGACCGCAAAATACCATTGGCTTTACTTCCCTGTATCCCGTGCATGGCAATAGGGCAGGGTTCAGGGCATCAGTAATGGTATCGCCAATTTTTATATCAGCTACATTTCTAATGCCGGCTATTATATAGCCAACTTCGCCAGCCCTGAGGCTCTCGGCAGGCTGCATCTTCGGTGTAAAAAAACCTACCTCGCTAACCTCATAGACCTTATCTGTAGCCATCAATTTTATCTTTTTCTCCTTATGAATTTCGCCGTCAAAAAGTCTTGCAAGGACAATTACTCCCTGATAATTGTCAAACCACAAATCAAAAATAAGGGCTTTTAAAGGTTGTTCGCTGTTGCCTTTTGGCGGTGGCACTTTTTTAACAATTTCCTCCAGAATCTCCCTGATTCTTATACCCTCTTTTGCAGAGGCTAAGATTGCGTCTGTGCAGTCAATACCCGTTGTCTCCTCAATCTGTTCTTTTACCTTCTCAGGCTCAGCCCCTGGCAAATCAATTTTATTTATTACAGGAATTACAGTGAGATTGTGTTCAAAGGCCTGATATGTGTTTGCCATAGTCTGGGCCTCCACACCCTGGGTAGCATCCACCACGAGGAGGGCGCCTTCGCAGGAGGCGAGGCTGCGGGAGACTTCGTATGAGAAATCCACATGGCCTGGAGTATCTATGAGATTCAGGATATAATCTTTTCCATCCATCGCAGTATAATTTAATCTCACTGCATGGGCCTTTATGGTGATTCCCCTTTCCCTCTCAAGGTCCATGGAGTCCAGAACCTGCTCTGACATCTCCCTCGGAGAAAGGGCGCCTGTAAGCTCCAGTATCCTGTCAGCCAGCGTGGATTTTCCGTGATCTATATGAGCGATTATAGAAAAGTTTCTGATGTTACTGACTGCCATGAGATGCTTCGCTGCCAAAGGTTTTAAACACAAGGCCAGCAGCGCCGATAGGGCCTGCATCTTCCTTTAAAGCTGCCGGCAGGATTTTTATGTTCTGGGAAAAGGGGAGAAACGCCCTCTTTGTAACCTCTTTTTTCAGCTCCTCTATAAACAGGTCCCATGCGCCTATAAGGCCACCGCCGAGAATTATTGCCTCGGGACTGAAAATATTTATCAGGTTGACAATACCGAGACCGAGATACCTTCCAGTTTCCCTGAAAACTTCCCTGCTTAAACTGTCCCCATCAAGGGCTGCTTTATAAATATCTTCGGATGTTAGTTTGTAAAAATTACCCTCGCAGCATTCCTTGAGGATGCTTTTGTTATTCTTCTCCAGTTCACCAACAGCCCTGTTTACAATTGCCCTGCCTGAGGCGTATGACTCAAGGCAGCCATAGCTTCCGCAACTACACGGCAGTCCCTGTGGCTCAATAACCATATGCCCCACTTCGGCAGCACCGGTGAAAAGCCCTCCGTTATAAATAATTCCACCACCTATACCTGTGCCGAGGGTGAGAAGGATAAAGTTTTCAAAGTCCCTGCCAGCGCCGAGCCACTTCTCGCCCCAGGCATAAACACTCGCATCATTTTCTACTATAACAGGCATGGAAAATTCTTTTGATAAAGTCTCTCTTATGGGAAAATCAGTAAGCTCAGGTATATTGGGTGATTTAACTGCCTGCCCTGCTTTCCTGTCTATAACTCCAGCTATCCCGATCCCCACGCCGATGACGTCTTTGTCAATAAATCCTTTGAGCATAGAAGATAATGCATCTTTCAGGCCGGACGAAGGAGTATTAACCATATCTTTTTGTATTACCTCTCCATTCATGGACACACGGGCAATCTTTATATTTGTTCCACCTACATCAATACCAATGGCATTTTTCATGGGATTTTTACCTCGAAAATGTTTTTAATATAAGGCGTGTATCAATAATATCATAAAGAAAAGTTACAAGTAAAGGTTGACATGGCTTTCTGTATGAAGTAAATTGGATTTCAATTGTTATGTTAAAGCCACAGGAACAGTTTGAAATGATAAGAAGAGGCGCTGTGGAGATTTTGCTCGAAGGGGAGCTCCGCGATAAACTTGAGCGCTCTTACAGGGCAAAGACCCCTTTAAGGATAAAAGCCGGCTTTGATCCCACAGCCCCTGACATCCACCTCGGCCACACAGTTCTTCTTGAGAAGATGAGGCAGTTTCAGGAGCTTGGCCACGAGGTGGTATTTTTAATTGGTGACTTCACAGGCATGATTGGAGACCCGAGCGGCAGGAGCGAGACAAGGAAGCCTTTAACAAAAGAGGAAGTGTTTGAAAACGCAAAGACCTATCAACAGCAGATTTACAAGATATTAGACCCTGAGAAAACAAAGATAAGGTTCAACAGCGAATGGCTGAACCTTATGAGCGCTGAGGAACTTATCAGACTTTCAAGTCATTATACTGTTGCCAGGATGCTTGAAAGAGAAGATTTCAAGGAGCGTTTTACCTCCCATGAACCTATAAGTATTCATGAGTTTATCTATCCCGCAATCCAGGGATACGACTCTATTGTCATAAAGGCAGATGTTGAGCTCGGCGGCACAGATCAGAGATTTAACCTCCTTGTTGGAAGAGAGCTGCAAAAAGAATACGGCCAGCAACCTCAATGCCTTGTGCTCATGCCTTTGCTGGAGGGGCTGGATGGCTCAAAAAAAATGAGTAAGAGTCTTGGAAATTATATCGGTATTACTGAGCCCCCTGGCGAAATATTCGGAAAACTCATGTCAATAAGCGATGACCTTATGCTCAGGTATTATGAGCTTTTAAGCCGCATCTCCATAGAAGACCTGAATTTCATTAAAATGGGTATTAAGGATGGGACTGTTCATCCCATGGAGGCAAAACAAAAGCTTGCAATAGAAATAGTCAGCAGGTTCTGGGGCGATAGGGCTGCAGAAGATGCCAGAGAAGAATTTGAACACATTTTTAAAGATAAAGGGCTGCCTGAGGAAATCCCTGCCCTTGAGTTTAAATGGGAAGCAGAAGGCATGTGGCTGCCAAAGATAATGAAGATTTCTGGCCTTACAGCAAGCACAGGAGAGGCCATACGCCTGATAAAACAGGGCGCAGTCAGGGTAAATGAGGAGCGCTGGGACGACCCGGATAGCCTTCTTTTAGAAGGAAACTATATCCTCAAAGTCGGCAAGAGAAGGTTTTTAAGGGTTGTGAGTAAAAAACCTTGAGGGCGTTCAAAAACAAATAGGGTTTTTATGTCATTCCTGCGAAAGCAGGAATCCAGAGATATTTAAAAAAACACTGGATTCCGTGTCAAGCACGGAATGACAGATTGCGGTAGGTTAAATTTTTGGATATTTGCAGTGCCTTGATTTTCAAGGGATTGCAGGTTTTTGAACAGGCTCAACCTTAATAAGGAGGAAAATATGGCTGGTTGGATTATACTCGCTATAGTCGTTTTAATTCTACTCTGGGCAATACTTATATACAACGGACTTGTGTCGCTTCGAAACCAGGTCCAGAATGCCTGGAAACAGATTGATGTCCAATTAAAACGAAGGCATGACCTTATTCCTAATCTGGTATCCATTGTCAGAGGTGCGATGGAATTTGAGCAGGATACGCTCGAAAAGGTAATCAATGCGAGGGCAAAGGCAGTAGCAGCAGTTAGCCCGCATGATAAAGCTGTGGCTGAAAATATGCTCACTCAGGCACTTGGAAAGCTTTTCGCAGTTATGGAAAATTACCCACAACTCAGATCCAATGAAAATATCATGCAACTGCAGGAGGAGCTTACATCAACAGAGAATCGCATAGGCTTTGCAAGGCAACTCTATAATGACCTTGTAGCTAATTACAGGATCAAACAGGAGGTCTTCCCCAACAATATTATCGTATCTTTGTTAAGGGGATTCCGCAAAGAGGAATACTTCGAGGCAGAGGAGGCTGCCCGCGCTGTACCTAAGACTGATATAAGCATACGGGCTAAATAAGCCCATGCCACTGACATTTATTGAGATAGAGAAACAGAAAAACTGGAGAATAGGGATATTTTTTCTTGTCCTCCTCTTTATGTATTTTGCTATAACAATAGCGCTGGTGGCATCCCTGTCAGAGATATTCTCCATACAGTTTTTAACCCATGGTTTTTTATTTAACCCGCGCCATATTTTAATAGTTATAACCTTTTCCCTTATTATTGCATCAATCCACTTCTACTTTTCTGCCTTCGGTGCGGTTAGTTTCGTGATAGACAACCTCGGTGCCATGGAGCCTGACCCTGAAGATGTGATACATAAACGCCTGATAAACATCATGGAAGAGATACATGTTGTAACAGGGAATAAAAGAAATATAGACTGTGTGGTTATTCCCACCCTTTCAATGAATGCCCTATCAGCAGTGGACCTGCGGGGAAATGCCATAGTGGCAATCACAGAAGGCCTGCTGTCGAGGCTCACAAGGCCACAGCTTGAAACTGTGATGGCACACGAAGCCTATCATGTTCTCTCCGGTGACTGCCTTGAGACTACTGTAGCTTCAAGCCTATTTGGGGTTCCTGCATCAGCCATGGAAAAGATTCAGAGTGCCTCTCGTGGGAGGACCTTTTTATCCCCGCCATTCCTGTTTGCCTGGATTTTGCTTAAGCTCAGCAATCTATTAAATATGTTTATTTCAAGAGAGCGTGAATACAGGGCTGATGCAGGCGCTGTGCGTATGACCCGCAACCCATTGGCACTTGCAGAGGTTTTACATCTGCTTTCGAGGAACTGGAGAGGCGTTGGGTATATAGGGAGTGGCCTTGAGATGCTCTGTATTGTGAATCCCACAGCAAATGCTATGGATGAATCTGAAGGCTGGATTGCAGATCTTATGTCCACATATCCCCCTATAAGAAAAAGAATAGAGATTTTATTAAAGATGGCTCATGTAGATATATCAGAGCTGGACGCAAAGGCAATGATAGCAGCTACTCCGAAGACCTCTGAACCTGTGTTCTATGCCTTAGACCCAAAACACCAGTGGCAGGGGCCTTATACATTTGCAGAACTTTCCGGTTTACCGTGGCTTTCTCCGCTTACCTGGATTAGTGTCAATGGGCAGACTGCTATAGAGAGGGCATGGAATGACCCACTTATAGATACTATATTTATGAAACGTCTTGCTGAGGAGGAAAAAACAATAACAGATTTTAAGTGTCCTTCATGCCAGCAGCCACTGATTAAGGCCTCCTACGAAAAGACACAGGTTTATCAGTGTAAATTCTGCGGAGGGATACTGGTTGAAAACTCTAAGATACCGCGGATAATCGCCAGGGCAGAAAGACCCTGCACAGACAGAGTAAAGGCACTGTCGAGGGTGACAATCAAAGAAAACCAGATAGGCCGTATTTTAAGAGGTATCGACAGGAAAATGGTGCCACTAATAAGTTGTCCAAAATGTAAAAACAAGATGCTGAGGACATTTTACAGCCTTGCCTATCTGGTTGAGATTGACAGGTGCGGTTTCTGTGGCCTTACATGGTTTGATCAGGATGAGCTTGAGATGATTCAATGCATGATAGAAAACAAGATGGCTTCAGTTTCAATCTGTAATTAATTCTGTTTCTTTAACTGCTGCCTTAAAAGCATCCACTACTTTCGGGTCAAACTGGGTTCCTGAGTTTGCCTCTATTTCCTGAAGGGCCGACTTATAATCTCGAGGGGGTTTATAGGAATGTCTGCTTGTCAGGGCATCGAAGGTTTCTACTATAGCAATTATTCTTGAGCCGAGGGGAATGTCTGCTCCCTTTACGCCTGAGGGATAGCCTGTGCCGTCGTATCTCTCATGATGGTTAAGAATCAAAGCAGCTACATCCTTCCATAAAGAGATGTCTTTTATCATATCGTAACCATACTGGGAATGAAGGGTATATTTGTTTCTGTCCCAGTGTTCTCCGTATTCCAGCCTGAGCAGACCTATGTCGTGCAGAAGCGAGGCATAGTAAAGCTGTTTTAACTCGGCCTCTGATAGACCCATGTATTTCCCTATAAGGTGAGCGTATTGCGCTACCCTGCGGGAATGTCCCCTTTTTTCAGGAAGGGGAGAGTCCTGAACCCCGACAAGGATTTCTGTCATATGTATGAAATCGCTGTGCCGGCTTTCATGCATCCTGTTCTGGATTATTGAGATAGCTGCCTGGTCAGCAAGGCTGAAAAGCACCTGTTTATCATATTCAGTAAAGCCGCCCTCTATTTTGTTCAACATCTCAATGACGCCGATGATTTCTTTCTCATATATAAGAGGCACACACAGGATTGATTTTGTCTTAAACCCGCTTTCTTTATCAAACGTGGAGTTAAAACGCGGGTCATTTTTGACATTATTGACCACCAGAGGCTCCCCTTTTTCTGCAACCCATCCTGTAATACCTTCCCCTCTTTTCACAAGCCTGCCCTTTATCTTTTGCCCCTCTTTTCCTATAAGGACCTTAAAACTGAGGTTTCCATCATCGTCATAGAGCAGCAGCGAGCCAGTCTCGGCCCCGCTCAGATCCACAGCAGATTTGACAATTCTCTCCAGGAGGATGTCAACATACAGCGTGTCTCTGAAATGCCTTGTTACCTCTAAAATAGTGTTGAGTTTTGCGTAAATGTCCTGCAGGGATGTTATGGATTCATTGGTCGCTTTAGTTGTGGTATATAGGCCAAGAATTGATAACACCACTGCTAAAAACAGGATTATCCCGATATTTGAGGGGAGGGCATCTGTTTTCCCGCCTGCTGTGACAAATGGGTAGATGTATTTGATGCTGAAATAGACAAGGATGGAAAGGGGGATTATCGAGGCAATAAAATATGATAGTTTTATTCTATTGCGGATGCGTGCAAAAAAAAATTCCTCCGGTCTCTCGTTCATCCTGGAATAATTCTATAAGCCTTTCAGGTTTACGTCAACTAAAAAATCCACTAATACAAACGCAAAAAATAAAATTTACAAAATCCCACTACATCTCCCTTTTTCTCGCCTCGGCGAGTCGCCTGTGGCGACAAGGGGGGACTTTGCAAACCCCTCTTTGGAAAAGCAATTCCCTTTTGTCCCCCTCTTTGGAAATGTAGGGGTTAGGGGAGATTTTATAAATGTAAAAAACATTTTGCGTTTGTATTAAAAGTTAATCATCTAACTTTTTCGCTTCGTTTATCAGCATTATGGGAATGTCTTCCCTGATGGGGTAAAGTAATTTACACTGGTCACAGATAATGCCGTCTTTAGCATCATTTATTCGTATATCACCTTTACACTCCGGACATGCCAGTATTTCAAGCAATTCTTTGCTTATACCCATTTGCGGCTCCTTTCGTTCTCTTAGTTTGCCAGCTTGTTAGTTTGCAGGCCAGCTTTCCTCACCGTCGCCCATTTTATTATCTCCTCAACCATTGCCTCCACAGTAGCCTCTTCAGGCATTATATCAACACTCAATCCTGCTTTTTCGACAGCCTTTTTTGTAACAGGGCCTATAACCGCAATTGTAGCTCCGTGGAGGAGTTCTTTTGCCTTTTCTCCAAAGATATCCATAAAATTATCAAAGGTTGCTGCGCTTGTAAAAGTGGCAACTGTAATCTTTCCCTCCCTGAGAAATCTCTTTAATCTTTTACCTCTCTTTTCAGGCCTGATGGTTCTGTATGCTGTAACAACATCTATCTCTCCGCCAAGCTCTCTAATCTTTTGGGGGAAGACTTCCCTGGCAACCTCTGCCCTGGGAAGTAAGATTTTTAGACCTCTTACCTTCTCAACTTCTTTCAAAAACGCCTCTATCAGCCCCTCCGCACTGAAAGACTCTGGAATGAGGTCGACCTTCATGCCGTATCTCTTTACCTCTGCTTCGGTCTTCGTACCAATCGCGCAGATCTTTATACCTTTTAAATCCCTGATATCTCTATCCTTCTCAAAAAACCTTTTGAGAAAATACGTGACACCATTTGCACTTGTAAATATCAGCCAATCATAAGCCTCTATTCTGTCGATTGCCTTATCAAGTTCATTCCAATCTTCTGGAGGCACAATCTCTATTGTCGGAAATTCAATTATCTCTGCACCGAGTTCCTCCAGTGGTTCGAAGCCCTCTGAATGTTCCCTTGTCACAAGGATTCTGTGCCCAAACATGGGTTTATTTTCATACCATTTAAGCTGGTCTCTTAATTTCACAACATCGCCAATTACCATTACAGCAGGAGGTTTAATTTCCTTATCTTTAACGAGACCTACGATATTGCCGAGGTTACCGACAATAGTCTTCTGGTCAGGCCTTGTCCCCCATCTCACAACTGCAACAGGGGTATCAGGGCTTCTGCCATTTTCCATGAGTTTCTGCACGAGCATATCAAGGTTCTTTATAGCCATGAGAATCACCAATGTGCCAACACCTGTTGCAAGCCTCGACCAATCTATGGCTGATTCTTCCTTTGTTGCATCTTCATAACCTGGTATCACAGCGAATGATGATGAATAAAGCCTGTGAGTAAGAGGTATGCCTGCATAGGCAGGTGCGGCAATCGCAGAGCTTACGCCTGACACAATCTCAAATTCAATGCCATTTTTTGCAAGAAACTCTGCCTCCTCGCCTCCTCTGCCAAAGACGAACGGGTCGCCGCCTTTTAACCTGCATACAATCTTCCCTTCATTAGCTTTTTCAACAAGAACTTGATTTATTTCATCCTGTGTCATAGTATGGTGTCCGCCGCGTTTGCCTGCATAAATGAATTCTGCATCATGGTTGATATAGTTGAGGACCTGGGCATTGAGATGAAAATCATAGATGACAGCCTCTGCTTTCTGAAGACACTTCATGCCTTTGACTGTGAGGAGCCCTATATCGCCAGGCCCTGCGCCAATAAGATAAACTTTACCCTTCTTACTTTCCATATAACTCAGCCAATATCTCTCTTGCCCCTCTTGAAAGCAGGTCTTCTGCAAGTTTAATCCCCAGGGATTTTGCATCCGCTGGCCTTCCCTCGATGTGTCCCCTCACAATCCTGTCACCTGAAACGCTTCCGACAAGGCCATCAATAACAAGAGACGAGTAACGAGTGACGAGTGACTTTTCAAGAGACGAGTGACGAGTGACTAGTGACGAGTTATTATATTTACTTGTCTCTGAATTGGTCTCTTGTCTCTTGTCTCTCGTCACTATTCTCGCATACGCAGCAATCGGCACCTGGCATCCACCTTCAAGCCTCTTTAAAAATGCCCTTTCTGCATGCACACATAGGAAGGTTTCAGCATGATTCATCGGGTTAATCAAATTATTTATGAATTCATCGTTAATCCTGCATTCGATTCCGATTGCTCCCTGACCGATTGCTGGAAGGATTAACGCAGGTTCTAAAATCTCTGTAATCCTGCTCCCAAGGCCAAGTCTCGCCATCCCTGCAACAGCTAAGATTATCGCATCAAACTGCCCTTCATCGAGCTTTCTCAACCTTGTATCAAGGTTGCCTCTGAGTTGTGTTATCTTCAAATCAGGGCGGATGCTTAAAAGCTGGCATGCCCTTCTCAGGCTACTTGTGCCTATAGTTGCACCATGAGGCAGGTCTTTAAACCCTTGCCCCTTGCCCCTTGCCCCTTGCCCCTTTGTTACAAACGCATCCCTCGGCTCTTCCCTTTTGCAGATTGCTGTAAGATGCAAGCCTTCAGGGAGCTCGGTGGGCACGTCCTTCATGCTGTGAACAGCCAGATCAATATCCCCCCTTAAGATGGCCTCTTCTATCTCTTTTACAAAAAGCCCCTTGCCGCCGACCTTTGCGAGGGGGACATCTAAAATCTTGTCGCCTGTTGTCTTTATCTTATTGAGTTCGATCTCTAAACCAGGGTGCAACTTCTGCAATTCAGATTTAACCCACTCTGCCTGCCATAATGCTAACTTGCTTCCACGTGTTCCGATTATGACTTTATTCTTCATAATATGGTTTTGTTGCCTTCAGAATCCTGTATTTAATTTAATAATGGAACATTGCATTGCTGACAAAGAAAGCAGATGAATCAATTGACTATTGTTTTTATAAAGATAGTTTTATATATCCCGCGCATCATTTATCCTTCTCAATCTGGCTTTATCAAAGTCCTCATCAAAACTCACGATATATGGCATCTCAAATTCGTTTGCGATATGAATAATAAGAGCGTCATGAAAATTAAAAGCTCCTTTGCTTTGTTTTACTCTTTCTATTACCTTATCAAAATACTCTTCAATGTCAGGATAAATCCATGTGATTCTATCCAGAGGGACAAACCTCTGAAGCTTTTCAATCAGAGGTATAATATTGTGGGTGTCTTTTCGTTCCTTTAGCCTTTTAACAAAGACATTGATAACCTCATTGATTATGAAATCAAAGATGTAAATTTCGTTATCACCGTTATGCAGCGCCCTTTTTATGAGAAGGCATTTATTGTGTCGTTTATCTTTTTCATCAAGAAGTCCGACAATGAAATTGGTGTCGAGTATTATTTTTTTACTCATCCCAGATAGCCTCAGAGTCCTTTGTTGCATCCCCTCCGATGGACACAATCCCTGTCAATTCGTCAAGAACCTTAACATTTACAGGTTTTAAGACTATTTTTCTCTTCTTGACAGGCTTGAGCACTATCTCCTTATTCTTAACCTCTACATCTAATATATCTCCTTCTTCTATGCCAATAGTCTCTCTTATCTTTACGGGTATAGTTATCTGTGCCTTTTTTTTGACCTGAACTAACATGAAATTCCTCCTTTCCGACTTTCTGAAAGTTATACTAACACTATCAGGTGGAATTGTCAATTTTAGATAGTCTTATTCTTCCTCTCCGTTTATCCCGTAAAGCTTCCTGATGATCGCTATAAGGGTCTCCCTGTCCTCGCTGTCCTCTTTAAGAGCGGCGGTGGGAGGATGTATGAGTTTATTGACGATCGAAGATGCCATGTATTCTATAGCCTTCCGCTCTTTTTCCCCCAACTCAGGAAGCTTGTTAATGAGCCGTTCCAGCTCTTCGTTTTTTATTGCCTCTGCCATTTCCCTCAGGGCAACAACAGCAGGAAGTGCATCGAGCGAAGCCTGCCATTTCAGAAATGTCTCGACCTCAGACTCTACTATGCTTTCAGCCTTCTCAGCCTCTTTATTCCTCTCAAGGATATTTGCGGTTACCACACCTTGAAGGTCATCAATATCATATAAATATACGTTGTCCAGATCATTGATACCGGGGTCGATATTCCTCGGGACAGATATGTCGATAATAAATATTGGCCTGTTTTTTCTGTCTTTCATGACTTTATGCATCTGTTCCTTTGCCAGCACATAGTGCCGGGCACCTGTTGAGCAAATAAGAATATCGGTGTGTGCCATCATGGCAGGAAACTCATCAAAATGCACAGGGCTGCCGCCAAATTCCTTTGCAAGCCCAACTGCCCGCTCATATGTCCTGTTGGCTACAAGGACATTTTTCACTCCACTGTTAATCAGGTGTCTTGCCGCAAGCTCTGCCATCTCGCCTGCGCCGAGGAGCATAAATGTCTTTTCAGAAAGGTCTTCAAAGATCTTCTTCGCCAGCTCAACTGCAGCAAAGCTTATGCTGACAGCGTTCTCTGCAATCCTTGTCTCGGTTCTCACCCTCTTTGCAACAGAGATGGCCTTTTTCATCAGGCGGTTGAGGAGCACTCCTGTTGACCTGTTTTTCAGGGCAAAGTCAAATGCCTCTTTAAACTGGCCGAGTATCTGGGGCTCTCCCACAACCATGGAGTCCAGACTGGATGCCACCTTAAAGATATGGCACAGGGCCTCACGGCCCGAATAGACGTAAAGGCCTTTATCCAGGGCATCCCTGGGTATGTCATGAAAATTTGACAGGAATGTCTTTACCCTTTCCACCCCTGATTCTAATTCCCTTACATTTGCACATATTTCCACCCTGTTACACGTTGAGATAATTAAACTCTCCTGGACTTCAGGAAAACTCTTCAGGGCAGATGTGGCCTCAGCGAGCTTCGGACCTTCAAAGGCCAGCTTCTCTCGCACCTCTACATCAGCAGTTTTATGGTTGAGACCGATTACTAAAATATTCATACAAAGGCATGAAGTCCTTTAAGTAGCAGGTTCACCCCGAAAAAGGTAAACAGGACCGTTATAAATCCTACAATCGAAAGTATTGCTGCTTTTTTACCCCTCCATCCTGCAGTAAGCCTCGCATGAAGGACAAGGGCA
This sequence comes from Nitrospirota bacterium, assembly GCA_016214385.1. Classification (NCBI taxonomy): domain Bacteria; kingdom Pseudomonadati; phylum Nitrospirota; species Nitrospirota bacterium. The sequence goes on along the minus strand of JACROP010000076.1, from coordinate 7,906 downwards.
TAGATGAGCCAGGTTATGAGAGACCACGTCTCTTTTGGGTCCCAGCGCCAGTATGAGCCCCATGCGCTCTCTGCCCATAATGCACCTGTGATTATTGCAAGGGTGAGCAAAGGGAAGCCGAGGGTTATGAGTTTGTAGTTTATCTCATCAAGTATTTGCAGGCTCGGCAACCTCTGAAAAAGACTCCCGGGGTGTTTGGACTTTACATATCGCTCCTGCACAAGGTACATGACTCCTATGCCAAAGGCCATGGCAAAGGCAGCATTCCCCAGAAAGGCAAGGACTGTATGAATGCCGAGCCAGTAGCTTTTAAGCAGAGGGCTCAGGGGCTCTATCTTTCTCGGCAGCATTGAAGATGAGAGCATGAGTATAAATACAATCGGCATGATGAACGAACCGAGGAGGCCCAGCTTGTATCTGTACTCGAGGATGAAGAATAAAAGCACAATGCACCACGAGAAAAAAGAAGATGCCTCATGAAGGTTTGTAATAGGGATATGCCCGCCTTCTACATATCGCCCTATGATATTTACTGTATGAAGGAGAAACCCGATAGCAGCGAAGATGAGGATTGCCTTTGATATTATCTTTGAGCCTTTGAAAAGTCCTAAAAGCTCTGCAACGCAGATTATGGTGGCTGTGAAATAAGAGGTGAGGGCTAATTCAAAGAGTAAGACATTCATCTAAAAACAGCCGAGCTCGCAGCTCGTTATCTTTATCCTGAGTTCATTGGCGCTTTTTCCTATTCTGGAGTACGGAACCCTATGCTTCTCAGCAATCTTTCTTGCTATTGCGCATGATATGCGGCCATCAGGAGCAGCCTTTCTTAAGCTTTGATTTATCAATTCTTTCTTTGACAAAGGATAAGAACTCATTGAGTTCGCCTTTTCTTTTAAGCAAGTCAATCCAGAAAACCCTTGCCCCAGGGCAATTTAACAATGCAGGGCATTTACCATTTTTCTCAGAATTTATAACAATTACATCGGCCTTCCTGACAGCGCTCTGGGCCGATGATTTTAGTCTGCCGTGTGGATCAGTAATAAATATTACCAGATGCGGAGTTAAAAAATCCACAGGGCTGTTGCCTTCCACAATGATGCCATTTAATCCTGACATCTCTGAAAGGGCCACAGGCAGGGCCTCGGCAAGTTCTTTCTCAGGACACTGAACCCACAGGACTCGCACAGCACCTGCCTCAAGCATTACTGCTGTGTCTTTTCCCTTCTGCCTCAATATCCTCTCATCACTCACGATGGATGTGTAAAATGCGGTCTTTGTAAACTTTATAGCGCCGAAACCCTTTATCTCACCGAGGAGAATTGAGGCGAGGGTAGTTTTACCAACTTTGCTGTGTGAGCCTGCGATAGAGATAATCAATTTAGAAAAACCTTCTCAGAGCGTCACCCTCCTTAACCTGAGGGCATTACCTACTACTGATACTGAACTGAAGCTCATTGCAGCAGCAGCAAAGATAGGGCTGAGCAAAATACCGAAGAACGGGTAAAGAATGCCTGCTGCCACAGGAACCCCAAGGGAATTATAGGCAAATGCCCAGAAGAGGTTCTGCTTGATATTACGCATCGTCGCCCTGCTGAGGCGCCTTGCCCGAACTATGCCCGTAAGGTCACCTTTTACCAGTGTCACGCCAGCGCTTTCCATTGCTACATCAGTGCCGGTTCCCATGGCAATACCCACATGAGCCTGTGCCAGAGCTGGTGCGTCATTAATGCCGTCTCCTGCCATTGACACAACTCGCCCTTCATTTTGCAGCTTCTTGACAATATCAGCCTTCTGGTCAGGTAGCACCTCGGCAATTACATCGTCAATGCCGAGCTTTCTTGATACAGCCTCTGCAGTTGTGCGATTGTCCCCTGTAAGCATAACAATCCTGATGCCCTCTTTATGAAGCTGTTCAATTGCCTCGGGTGTGGTTTCCTTTATCGGGTCCGCCACACCTAACAGTCCGACCACCTTTCCGTCTACTGCAATGAACATTACAGTCTGTCCTTCTTTCCGCATGGTTTCAGCCTTCTGAGACAGTTCGCCCGGATTAATACTGAGGTCGTCAAGCAGTTTGCGATTGCCGAGAGATACTTCATGCCCATTAATTTTACCCATGACCCCTTTGCCCGTAATGGATTTGAAATTCTCTACATCAGTCAGTTTTATGCCCTTTTCATATGCCCCTGACACAATCGCTGCTGCGAGAGGGTGTTCGCTGCCCCGTTCAATGCTTGCAGCAAAATAGATTATTGACTTCTCATCAAACCCACTGCTCGGGACAACATCTACAAGCCTTGGCTTGCCTATAGTAAGTGTTCCTGTCTTATCTACTACAAGCGTATCTATCTTTCTCATTACCTCAATTGCCTCTGCATTCTTGAAAAGCACGCCTGCTGTTGCACCCTTGCCCATTGCAACCATTATAGACATCGGTGTTGCAAGACCGAGGGCGCAAGGGCAGGCTATTATCAGAACAGCAACTGCATTGATGAGTGCAAGTGCCATTTTTGGCTCAGGGCCTATCCACGCCCACACAATGAAGGTTAAGACCGCTATAGCAACGACTATCTGAACAAAGTAGGCTGCGACTATATCAGCGAGTTTCTGAATAGGTGCACGGCTTCGCTGTGCCTCTGCAACCATATGAACAATCTGTGATAGAAGTGTCTCTGCTCCCACCTTTTCTGCTTTCATTATCAACATGCCGGTTCCATTAACAGTTGCACCAACAACACTGTCCCCTTTGTCCTTTTGCACAGGAATCGGTTCGCCTGTAACCATTGATTCGTCAACAGAGCTTGTCCCCTCAATTACTATGCCGTCTACAGGTATCTTCTCGCCGGGCCTCACGCGGAGGGTATCTCCTTTATTCACATGCTCAAGTGGAATGTCTTCTTCCGTCCCGTTTTTAATACGACGGGCTGTTTTGGGCGCAAGGCCAAGCAATGCCTTAATCGCTGCCCCTGTCTTGCTCCGTGCCTTCAGCTCAAGCACCTGACCGAGGAGCACAAGGGTTACAATAACAGCGGCAGCTTCAAAATAAACGCCCACTTCACCGCCTTCTTTGCGAAAAGACACAGGGAATATATCAGGAAAGATCGTTGCCACAATGCTGTAGATGTATGCAACACTCACCCCAAGCCCGATTAATGTGAACATGTTAGGGCTGCGGTTTATAATGGATTGCCATCCCCGCACAAAGAACGGCCATCCAGCCCAGAGAACAACAGGTGTAGCGAGTATAATTTCTAACCATTTCAGGATTTCCGGCGATATAAGATTTTCAATGGAGATAAACGGGATAAGTCTCCTCATTGCTATTAAAATCAGGGGGAAGGTAAGAACGACCCCAACCCTGAACCGCCTCGTCATGTCAATGAGTTCAGGATTTTCTTCTTCCTCAAGGGCAGATTTTGGCTCAAGTGCCATACCGCAAATAGGACAGCTTCCGGGAGCATCACGCACAATCTCAGGATGCATCGGACATGTCCATTCAGTCTTACCGGCAGAAGGGGTCAGTGGTTCAATCGCCATGCCGCATTTTGGACATGACCCCGGCCCCTCCTGTCGTATTTCAGGATGCATGGGGCAGGTGTAAATTACCCCTGTTTTTGGAGGCTCGGCAGCTTTCCCCACGAGAAAGGCATCCGGGTTACTGTCAAATTTATTCTTACAATATTTTGAACAGAAATAATAGGTAGTATTTTTGTGAGCCGAAGTAGCAACGGCATCCTTATCATCTATGGTCATCTTGCATACAGGGTCAGTGACTTTCATTTCTTCCGCCCAACACCAAATATGGCGATATTACTTATACATTATAAATCTTATTCTTAAAATTATAGTAAATACCAAATAAAGTTGTCATTTCGACCGAAGGGAGAAATCTTATCTCACCGTTATAAGGAGATTCCTCGCTTCGCTCGGAATGACAGTTGTTTTTTACTACGTATTTAGATTTAGTTCGTTCACTATAATTTTGAATCCTGCCTGACCTGTTCCGAGGTAGATCGGCCATTTTCATGCAGGATTCATAATTAATGTTTATGCGGTTCAATCTTTTTTGGCTCCTCTACCTTTTCCCCTTCTTTTTCAGGCGTTGTTTCATCTGTTCCTTTTACACACTCATAGGCCTTTTTAATCTGATCCATCAGTTCCATCTGGGAGGCTTCAGTTGTTGTTTTCGGGTCTTTCATGTGTAATTCATGCAGATCGATAGCCTTTTTAAGCTGTTCTTCGGCACATTTAAGCCTCTGCTGAACATCTGTCTGCATTTCCATCATTTCGCTCATCATGCCCTTCATGCCAGACATCATCCTGTCCATTTTCCCCATCATCTTATTCATTTCCATCATCATCTGTTTTTTCTCAGCAGGCTTCATACCTTTTATCATCTTTTCCTGCATCTTCAGCATATCCTTCATCATCTGCATCATATTCTGCATCATCATGTTATGTTTCATCATATGCTGGCACATATGCATCATCGGCATCTGTTGTCCCTCACTCATCATCATGCCGTGGCCCATTTCTCCTTTCTGGCCACCCATCATGGCCCAGGATGATGTGCCGAGAGCAAATAGAATTACTAACACAATAACTATCTTCTTCATATCTTCCTCCTTAAGTTTATTGATATTTACATTAAATTACATGATAAATCTTTCTGCAATACTATATTATTTAATGCCTGTCTAACCACTTCTCTCAGTTATGCCCTAAGACCCCACCAGTTCTTATTTTTAACACCTCATCAACAGGACAGATTGCTATCAGCCCATCTCCAGGCTCCCCTGTCTTTGCAAGGGCAAGAAAGATATCCTTTACATCTTTAATCTTTTCATCCGATACAAAGAGGTCAATCCTTACATGTGATGTAAATGGTTTATAGAGTGCGAATTGCTCCCCTGTGCCTTTCACCTCATTTATACTCATTCCCTTTATATTTTTACTTTGAAGTCCCTCTACAACTCTATCCAAGGCTACAGACCTTATAATAGCAACCACATGCTTCATTATCATGTCCCTCCTTCAAATATTTTATTTAAGATAACCAGAAAATATGAAGAATGTGTGAAATCTGCTTTCCAGCTTAAGAACTCAAGGGTAAAAATTGATTGTATTAAAAATCCCTATTTTTATACAATATACCGATTTTGAATACCGATTATGCATGAATGAAAACCACAGAGTAATAGTTCAAAAGTTCAAAGCAGACAATTTTAAACAACTTTGAACAACTTTAAAACCATTTTGTTAGACTAAGAAAAATTAAACCACGAAGGACACGAAGAACACGAAGTGAAAAAGAAAGGCATAAAGAGATTTGTCTTGTAAAATCTTCGTGACCTTCGTGCTCTTCGTGGTAAAAATATAGTCTAACTCTGTTGAACTAAATATGTTCAATCGCCTGTGGTTAACACATTTTTTGGGTTAATGTAAAAGGAGGAGGTAAATATGCCGGATGAACATTCATTTGATATTGTATGCAAGGTTGACCTTCAGGAAGTCTCCAATGCTCTGCAGCAGGCAATGAAGGAGATAGGCCAGAGGTTTGACTTCAGGGGGAGCAAGAGCAATATAGAGCTCGATAAAGGGAAGAACGAACTCTACATCCTTTCTGACGACGAGTATAAATTAAAGAGCGTTGTTGATATCCTTAAAGAAAAGCTCGTTAAAAGAGGAGTATCACTCAATGCCCTGAATTATGGCAAAATTGAGCCTGCGCTTTCAGGCACTGTAAAGCAGGCAATAACACTTCAGCAGGGCATCCCCACTGAAAAAGCCAAAGATATTGTCAAAATCATAAAAGATACAAAACTCAAGGTCCAATCTGAGATTCAAAAGGATCAGGTCAGGGTGAGGGCAAAAAAGATCGATGACCTTCAGGCTATTATAAAAATGTTAAAGGAAAAAGATTTAGGGATACACATGGAGTTTATGAATTACAGATGATGGATAATGCAGAATACCTTGAGATTGTCGATAAAGATGGAGAGGTTATTGGCCTTGCCTCCCGCGAGGAAATCCATGGAAATCCTGATCTCCTGCACAGGGTTGTCCATGTTCTTGTCGTTAATCATAAGGGGGAATTACTCTTACAGAAGCGTTCGATGAACAAAGATGTTGCTCCTGGCAGGTGGGATACATCAGTTGGAGGCCATGTGAACCAGGGGGAGAGTACTGAGGAGGCGGTTAAAAGGGAGGTGGCTGAAGAACTCGGCATAACAATGGCCGAGACCAAATTTCTCTATACCTACATCCACAGCAACCCCTATGAAAGCGAGCTGGTCACAACATATAGCTGTATATATAGCGGCAAGATTCTATTTAACAGGGATGAAATAACAGAAGTTAAGTTCTGGCCCCCAGAGGAAATAAAGAAGAACATGGGAAAAGGCATTTTCAGCGATAATTTTGAAGATGAGTTTAATATCTATCTTCAGGTTGTTGGGGGATGAAATACCTTTTCGCCACAGAGTTCACAGAGAAATTAAAATGCAGAATTTAATCCTGAATTTAATTCGGGACAAAATAAATGAATTCCATAATTTTGATTTTTGATATTTGATTTTTGAATTTATCTCAGTTTTCTCTGTGGTTTTTTCATGGATGATTTAGGTTCATAATTTCTTCACATCCTTTACAGATAATAGAGAAAAATCTCGATACGAGTCGATTCCGACTGGAGGTGATTAAATGAAACGACTTTTACTTATCCTCATGGCTGTGTCTATAGCGATAAGCGTGTCTGACTTTGCCTTTGCGCAGAAAAGGCCGGCAATTGATGAGTCTTTGAGAAAGGGCGAGACGAGACCTACTCTTGACCCGGAGCTCTTCAGGGACCCTGTAGTAAAAGAGGCGCATAAGGTCGCAAAGGAGATACCATGGGTGCTGGACAGTATATACTGCTTCTGCTACTGTGAGGAATCACCGGCATTTAAACACAAAAGCCTCCTGAGCTGCTATGTGGATGGCCATGCAGTTCAGTGAGACATCTGCCTCAGGGAGGCCCTGCGGGCTTCCGAGCTTTACAAAAAAGGTTACCCTGTAAAGAAAATCAAGGAAATAGTAGAAAAGGAATTTAAGCGTTAAGCATCATTTATGTTAAACTTACACTGTGGCAACAAAGTTAACAGTTAGCGCCTTATTTGTACTTTTACTCGTCTCTCCTTCACTGGCATTCGATATCAGTATAACGCCTGAAGTCATAAGGCAGGGCGATGTTATACTCATACGCGCCGCATCTTCTGATGGAAGAACGCCAGAAGGCAGCTTCCTGGATAAAGAACTTCACTTTTTCAAGACAGGGGCAGGTGACTTTATTGCACTGGCAGGGGTAGACATGAGAACCACTCCAGGAGAATATTGTTTAACTCTCAGCCAGAGCAAAAAGATATTTGAGAGGAACATAAAAATCGTCTCAGGCTCTTTTGAAACACAAAAGCTCAGCCTTCCAAAAAAGATGGTAGACTTAGACCCTGAGACCTTAAAAAGAGCTGAAGCCGAGCTTTCAAGACTCATTCAGCTCTGGCCTGCGGTGAATGAGAGGCTGTGGGACGGCAGATTCATAATGCCCCTGCAGGGTGCGATTATTAGCCCCTTTGGTGCGAGGAGGATAATAAACGGGCAGGAAAAGAGTCCCCACAGCGGTATTGATATTAAAGCTAAAGAAGGCGATCCTGTGATTGCACCCAACAGTGGAAGGGTCGCAATAATAGATGACCAGTTTTTTGGAGGGAAAACCCTTGTCCTCGACCACGGCTATGGTATTTACAGCATGTTTTTCCACCTCTCTAAGATTACACTGTCCCCTGGCCAGACAGTAAAGAAAGGTGATATAATTGGCCTTGCAGGAGCTACGGGCAGGGCTACAGGCCCACACCTGCATTGGGGAGTCAGG
>JACROP010000075.1 GCA_016214385.1 Nitrospirota bacterium | reverse complement strand
GGCTAATATGGCAGAAGACATCACCTGGTTTAAAAAATGGGATAAGATCATGCAGTGTGATTTTAGTAAGGCTGAAATCTCGTGGTTTAAGGGAGCTAAATTGAATGTCTCATACAACTGCCTTGACAGACACCTGAATACTTTCCGCAAAAACAAGGCAGCGATAATCTGGGAAGGAGAGTCAGGAGAAAGCAGGACATTCACTTATCAGGAACTCCACAGACTTGTCTGTAGGTTCGCAAACCTTCTTAAGAAAAAAGGTGTAGGCAAAGGAGACCGTGTGGCGTTCTATCTTCCCATGATACCTGAGCTTGCAATTGGAATGCTGGCATGCACAAGAATAGGTGTGGTGCACAGTGTTGTGTTTGGGGGGTTCAGTGCGAATTCCCTGAAAGATAGACTTAACGACTGCCAGGCAAAGGTTCTTGTCACAGCAGACGGAGGATTCAGAGGTGGCAAGGTAATTCCCCTGAAAAAGAGTGCTGACATGGCGATGAGTGAGTCTCCGTCTGTAAAAACCTGTCTTGTGGTAAAGAGAGCGAATACATCCGTAGATATGCAGACAGGACGTGACTTTTTCCTTGATGAAGAGATCAACTCGGATGATATTTCATCTTATTGCGAGGCTGAACCGTATGATGCAGAAGACCCTTTATTTATCCTTTACACAAGCGGAAGCACAGGAAAACCAAAGGGGCTCCTGCATACAACAGGAGGATACCTTCTTTATGCTGCCATTACATTTAAGTATATTTTTGACTATCACGAAGAAGATACATTCTGGTGTACGGCAGATATAGGCTGGATAACAGGACATTCATACATTGTCTATGGTCCACTTGCATGTGGCGCTACAAGCATAATGTTTGAGGGTGTGCCTACATACCCTGCTCCTGACAGATACTGGGAGATAGTTGAAAAATACAGGGTCAACATTCTTTATACTGCCCCAACTGTCATTCGTGCACTCGCAAGAGAAGGAGAAGAATGGACTAAGAAAAGGGACTTGAGCAGTTTAAGTCTCCTCGGCTCTGTTGGAGAGCCAATAAATCCTGAGGCCTGGCTCTGGTATCATAAAAACATCGGTAAGGAAAGGTGTCCTGTGGTTGATACATGGTGGCAGACAGAGACAGGTGGAGTGCTCATCTCATCGTTGCCTGGTGCTGTAGCACTGAAACCAGGGTTTGCAGGAAGACCATTTTTCGGCATAAAGCCTGTCATAATGAAGACAGACGGCACCGAGGCTAAGGTAAACGAGGAAGGCGCCCTTCTTATAAGGACTGCGTGGCCAGGTATAGCAAGAACGATTTACGGAGACCCAAAACGGTACTACGAGACTTACTTCTCACAGTTCAATGGATATTATTATACAGGAGACGGGGCCCTTGTGGATGCAGATGGTGATTACCGTCTCCTCGGCCGTATAGATGATGTGATCAATGTCTCAGGACATAGACTTGGAACAGCGGAGATAGAAAGCGCGCTCGTAGCGAACACAGGAGTGGCAGAGGCAGCAGTTGTTGGCTTCCCTCATGATATCAAGGGGCAGGGGATATATGCCTTTGTCATTCTAAAAAGTGGAATAAAAGAAAGCCCCGAACTTGAAAAGGAATTGATACAGCAGGTAAGAAAAGAGATAGGGCCTATTGCAACACCTGACAGGATTCAATTCACAGATGTGCTTCCAAAGACAAGGAGTGGCAAGATAATGCGAAGGATTTTGAGAAAGATTGTGGAGGGCAGACTTGATGAGATTGGCGATACCTCCACCCTGGCTGACCCTACTGTAATAGAAAAATTGGTTGGAGGGAAGAAATAACTGTGATATTTAAAAACAGGGCATCAATCTTAGAATCTAAAAAATGGAGGTTTGAAAATGTGGTATATCTCAATTTTTGATGCTAAAGAAAACACCACTCAAGTACAGATAAAACATGAAAGAGAAGAATGGATAAAAAAAGGCAAGGACAGAATGTTTCAGCAGAGGTGTAAAACAATTAACCGTTACGAGGTGGTAGGAAGTTCTCCTCTGAAGATTTTTTTTGTTGTTGAGACCGATGATCCAACTGCCCTGAACTTACTCGCCCATCATTTTGGTGACGCCTGGAATTCTGTAACTTACCCCATAATCCAACGGCAGATATACGAAGCATTAGAGGAAGACCACTCTATTATCGGCGGCTAATTTTTGACAAAAAACTCCTCAGGGAAACAAACGCCAATATATACGTTAGTGCTCCGAACCAGAGAACCACTTTAAAGCCCACTGCCATCGCAAGCATGATAGTGAGTATCGGTGCGAGGACCGAAAAGCAGCCATTAATAGCCCATGCCCATGGTATTAATGGTGCGTTTCTCTCTCCGAGGATTTTAATGCCCATAGGGAAGGGGATGCCCATGAGAAGGCCGAGGGGAATCAGAGAGATAAAGACCGCTGGCATTTTTAATTCTAAGGCATGGGGAGATATAAGGCTTAAAAGTGAAGAAAGCAAAAGGCTATAGGCAAATATAAGAACAGCAATTGTAAGGAGCAGATAGGGAGTTCTCAATTTCAGAAATCTGTGGCTGAGGAGGCTTCCAATGCCAGAGCTTATGAGGATTGAGGTAAGCACAGTGGCTACAGCATAAGGCGGGTTTTCAAGTGGAAGAATAGTCTTTTGTATCAATGAGACCTCTACAAGGGAAGGAGATAGCCTTCTTCTATAAAATACTGCCACTTTCCCCCCATAACTTCATAAATAGCTTTAATATTTTTTAACCTCAGATAGTAATGGAAAAATGGGTTTTCATCATGCACAGGGGTTATATCAAAAAGATAATCCTTTATAAATAATCGCCTGGTCTCAGGGTTCAGGATATTTTTAAAGGCAGTGAAGTATTCATTTGATGGCATCTTGACATAGATGTTGGTTTCTTCATCTTTTATTTCAGGATAGTGTATGAGGTCAAACCGCCTGTCTTTTGAAAAATCTTTGATGCCATTGATTTCTTTTAGTGTGATGGGGGAATTTTTCACAAGGATTATTATGCTTCCCCAGCTCCTTATGGCAGCAATATGACTGGATACATCTTTTACGCCCCTTTCCTCAAGGGCGGTTGCTATGGTGGTTAAAAGCCTGAGCTCAATCCTCGGCGGAGGTATAAGATAAAGACTGATGCTCATAAGCCCATCTTCTTTGAGATGATTTAAATATTCCTGAAATGCCTCTACGGTGAATCTATAGTCCTCAGAGATTCCAAATGAAGCTGCGGTGGATGTGCCTGTCATTGGCAGGTCAATGATGTCATATTTGACATTTTTATTTATAAGATAGCTTCGGCCAAGTCCTGTCCATGTGTCTTTTTCAAAGATTTTGCCTGAGAATTTGCTGAATTCATTCTGTATGATTTTTATCACAACCGGGTTGTTCTCAACCTTATGGATTTCTTTTGAGCCGTAATATTCGGCCATCAGTGCCTGAAGCCCGCCCTTCGGCTCTATGATAAGCACATCATCCCTTTTGCCGATCTCATAGCAGAGGGCTGAGGGAAGAAATTCTAAGAATCTCAGGGACTCTTTATCTTTTGCCCTTGTTATGGCATTCATCTCACCTCCATCTATTGAAAACCCTATCTGCTCTGGAAGTGGCTCGAGGTATCTCAGGCTCAGCCCGGGCGCAAACCTGACCGCAGGACTCTTTAAAGTGTCTATTCTGGAAAATGGGCTGTGGTATGTTTTTAGGTGTTCTGCACCAGGATATTTCAGGGACAGGGAAAGGCTTTTATATGGAGATATCCTCACATTGATGAAATCGGGATGAATCAATATGATACACAGGTTGATTGTTATTAATACTATGGAGAAAACCTTTACCTTTTTCTCACCTATAACAAATGCGCTGATAAAGGCAAGGGTTGAAGCTATGAGTATTGCATATTCAGGCCCTGCAATATTTAGAAGGCCAAGAACCATTAAAGAGCCAAACCCCGCGCCGAGGAGGTCAGAGCCATAGAGGAGCCCTGATTTCTCACTGATGTTAGACAGTGCAGTGGCTATGATGAGCCCTGAGAAAAAGAAAGGAGCAGCGAGAGCTACATAGTATAAGGCTATATAAACGAGCTGCACCCTGTCCCATGAGAGCTTTACAGGGTCAAAAGGGATGTAATTCGAAAATATATAACCGGCAATTATGGCAATTCCCAGGAGCATGGCGTATGCAGCCATATTGGAGGCTCTTTTCAGTTTTGGGAATACAGAAAGTAGAGTTCCTCCAGAACCGATTCCAAGCATTGCAATGCTTATGACCATAAAGGCAAAGTGATACCAGAGGTATATTGAAAAGAGCCTTACAAGAGAGACCTGAAAGGCAAGGGCAGAGCAAGAAACCAGGAAGATAGCCAGGTAGATGTGATTCATTTAACAAATTATATCATGGAAAAGATAAGGGGTTTTTGTTAAAATTTTCCATGTTTTTTCAGCAACTTGTAAATGGCTTTACTCTCGGCGGAGTTTACGCCCTTATTGCCCTGGGCTACACAATGGTTTATGGCATCCTCGGTTTAATAAATTTTGCCCACGGTGAGGTATATATGATTGGCGCTTACCTCGGAATAATCTTCCTTGCTTTTTTCACAGCAATAGGGCTCACGGCAGCAAATTTTCCATTAGCCTTTATACTTACTATCCTGCTCACTGTAATCTTTTGTTCTGCATATGGCTTTACCATGGAGAAGACAGCATACAGGCCTTTGAGACACGCTCCGAGGCTGAGTCCCTTTATAAGTGCCATTGGTGTATCTATTTTTCTTCAGAATTACGTTATGCTTACACAGGGCGCAACTGACAAGGTCTTTCCTGATTTTTTCGAGGCACAGGGTTTTAAGTTGATGGGTGCCAGTATTACCTATGTGCAGTTCTTAATAATCTGTGTTTCTATCTTGCTTATGTTTGCTCTCCATCTGTTTGTGATGAGGACTAAACTCGGCAAGGCAATACGCGCGGTAGCTCAGGATAAAGTTATGGCCTCTCTTGTCGGGATAAACATGGACTGGATAATTTCAATTACTTTCATTATCGGTTCAGGCCTCGCTGCAGTTGCAGGAGTAATGGTGGCCACATATTACGGTCTTGTTAATTATTCCATGGGCTACATCGTTGGCATTAAGGCTTTCACTGCAGCAGTGCTGGGAGGTATTGGCAGTATCCCGGGGGCGATGGTGGGTGGCTTTATTCTCGGTATTGTTGAAAGCCTTAGCGCGGGCTATATCTCGAGCGAATACAAAGATGCCTATGCCTTTATTCTTTTAATTCTTATATTGCTTATAAAACCTTCAGGGCTTTTTGGAAGCTCAGCAGGAGATAAGGTATGAATATTTTTATCATAGCGGCGTGGGTTTCCTTATTGATGTTGCCCTTTACCGGGTTAAAGACAGCTCTTTTAGCATTTGCCGGACTTATCGTTTCTGTCCTGCTCTTTCGCTTTATAAGGCCTCTTTTAATGAAAATCAAAACCCTGAGGTTAAAGATCCCTGCTATCAACAGGGGATTATTGGCTACCTTCCTTGTCTTAATATTATTGTTTCTCCCTTTCATATCCAGTGACTATATGCTTGATGTCTTTGTCCTTGCCGGCATATATATAATCCTGGCAATTGGGCTCAATGTAGTGGTTGGTTTTGCAGGGCTGTTAAATCTTGGGTTTGTTGCCTTTTATGCAACAGGTGCATATAGCTTTGCACTTCTTTCAACAAATTTTTTTCTCCCCTTCTGGGCATGCCTGATATTTTCAACAGCCTTTTCTACGCTGATTGGAATTCTTCTTGCAATCCCGGCCTTAAGATTAAGGGGCGACTATCTTGCTATAGTTACACTCGGGTTTGGCGAAATAGTCCGCCTTACATTGAATAACTGGGACAGCCTTACAAATGGCCCGAATGGTATTGCTGGAATACCCGCGCCATCCATCTTAGGTCTTACAGTGACTGAACTTTCACATTATTACTATCTGATTGTTCTTTTTGCCTGCCTGAGCGTGCTTGTAGTTCGCAGGGTTCATAATTCGAGGGTAGGAAGGGCGTGGTTGGCCATCAGGGAAGATGAGGTGGCTGCAGGGGCAATGGGAATTGATACACCGAGATACAGGTTAATAGCCTTTGCCTTTGGCGCATTCTGGGCTGGAATCGCAGGGACTCTATTTGCAGGTAAAATGCATTTCATATCACCTGAGAGTTTTACCTTTATGGAGTCTGTACTCATCCTCTGTATGGTAATCCTCGGAGGCCTGGGGAGCATACCTGGAGTAATCCTCGGGGCATTAATCCTTGTTGTCCTTCCTGAGGCACTCAGGGGCCTTCAACTTTACAGGATGCTTGCCCTCGGAGCAGGCCTGGTTCTTATGATGGTTTTCAGGCCGCAGGGCATTTTAGGAGGTATCCGTGCTTCTTTTAGAAGTTAAAGACTTATCAAAGGCATTTAGCGGGCTTAAGGCTGTTGAAGAGGTGAGTTTTAAAGTCAGGGAGGGAATTATATTGAGCATCATTGGGCCTAATGGTGCAGGCAAGACTACCCTGTTTAACTGCCTTACAGGCTTGCTAATTCCTGATAGAGGTCGAATTATATATGATAGCAGAGATATTACGGGGCTGAAGCCACATTCGATAACAACCATTGGAATAGCCAGGACATTTCAGAATATCAGGCTGTTTCCAGAGATGAGTGTCCTTGAAAACGTAATGGTTGGGCAGCACAGCAGGGCAAGAGTTGGCCTCTATGGTGCAATATACCGAGGAAAGACTTTTTATAACGAAGAAGCTACTATTAGAAATAATGCCTTGGAGTTCCTTGAGTTTGTCAAACTCGACCCTTATGCAGAGATCCCTGCAAAAAACCTCCCTTATGGTGATCAAAAAAGGCTTGAGATTGCAAGGGCACTGGCCACCGAGCCAAGACTTATGTTGCTGGACGAACCAGCAGCAGGTATGAACCCTCTGGAGACACAGGAGCTCATGTCCCTGATTGAAAAGATGAGGCAATGGGGCAAGACAATCATGCTGATTGAGCATGACATGAGAGTAGTAATGGGAATATCTGACTGGATCATTGTCCTTGACCACGGAGTTAAGATTGCTGAAGGTATTCCTTATGAAATAAGAGAAAATCCGGCTGTAATCGAGGCTTATCTTGGCAAGGAGTTTGAATACTGATATGTTGCTATGGCAATCATCATTTCCAGGCAATGTTATCTACAAGGCCTTACAGGGAGTGCCTTACACTGGAGCAGGCCCTTGAGGAACTCAGAGAGAATGAGGGCACACAATTCGACCCAGAGGTAGTGGAGGTCTTTATAAAAAATCTAAAAAAAATAAGGAACAAAAATCCTGACAGGGCTGTCTAACTGAATGAAGGGAAACGAGCAGACAACGATAGATGAAGATGTTGAACTTGTTTCTCTATGTAAAAAGGGCGATGTAGATGCCTTCGAGGTATTCGTAAAAAGATACCAGAAGATGATGCTTAATATCGCTTACAGGATGATCGGAAACTATGAGGATGCATGTGAAGTTGTGCAGGATGCATTTCTATCTGCATATAAAGGTCTTAAGGACTTTAAAGGAACGTCCAGATTTTCTACATGGCTATATACCATAGTAATTAATCTTTCAAAAAACCGTATTAACCAATTGAAAACACAAATTCATCATGAACAGTTTTCCATTGATGACCCTGTTTTTACGGAGGATGGTGAGATGAAAGTAGAGTATGCATCTAACGAGCCTTCTGTATCCGAAAAACTTGAGAAAAGAGAGATTCAGCAAAAGGTTCAGAAATGCATAAACTCCCTTGACCCTGAATTCAGAGAGGTTCTCATCTTAAGGGACATGCAGGGGTTCTCTTATAATGAGATAAGTGGTATGCTTAAAATAGCTGAGGGAACTGTTAAATCAAGGCTTTTCAGGGCAAGGGATGCCCTAAAGGATTGCTTAAAGAAAGTGATTGGTGAGCTTTAGATGGAATGCATTAATTTTCAAGAAAGGCTTCAGGCTTATTTAGATGGCATTATCTCTGCTGAAGAAAAATTTCTCATAGATGAACATCTCAAGTTATGCCCGAAATGTAATGAATCGCTTTCAGACCTTAGGAAGACAATCGAGTATGTTCATAACCTCGAGGATATAGAGCCCCCTTCATGGCTTGCCCAGAGGGTTATGGCAAGAGTAAGGGCAGAGGCCGAGCAAAAAAGAGGAATACTCCAGAGACTGTTTTATCCACTTCATATAAAACTACCGATTGAGATTGCTGCTACTGTTGCTATTGCAATCACAACTATTTATATCTTCAAGGCTATTCAGCCGGAGATTAGACTCGCAAAGGCACCTCAAGAAGAAACTGCACCTAAAATACTTTCAGAAAAGGATATAACTCAGAGAAAGGCAGAAAAAGGCGAGAAAGAAATTCCTCCATCCCCACCTTTAATAAAGAAGGGTGAGAGGGAATTTGTAGCAGAACAACCTGTACCTGCCAAAGAATTACAAACAAAAATAGATAGGCTGGAGGAATCCAAAGCTCCTGAGTCAGTAAAACAAGAGCCCCTTAAAGATCAAAAAGTTGCAGGCGCAAAGCGAGAAGAGGCCAAACAGCCAGTAGGTATTATGGAGAAGGACAAGTCAAGACATGAGGTGTTGTCACCTGCTCCAAAATTAAAGGAAGTAGTCAGTAAAAAAGGAGAGGGCATTATTCTGACGGTTAATGTCAAAGATATCGAAACTGCCAGAAAAGAGATCGAAAAGGAATTAATCCAGCTTGGAGGAAAAATTAAAAAGATAGAATCTTCTGAAAAAAATTATGTCATTCTTACAGAGCTACATTCTGAGAAACTGGAGAAGCTAAAAGAAAAGTTGAAGCTTATTGGAATGCCTAAAGAAAGGCCTGTTTTATATACTCTAAAAGGTAATATAGAAATAATAATTGAAGTTATAAAAATTGATTAGATTCCCATCTGTAAAGCTCTAAGGCCCCGGCCACATTAAATAATTTTTTCTGGAACTTTTTTGAAGCCTTGCCTGTCTAATGGACAAAGACCGGTCGGAAAGATATTAAAGGAGGCTTGAGATGAAAGCAAAATATATTTTCATTGGTTTAGTTGTCTTAGTTCTGCTGGGGATCGGCTTCAGCGCGGTAGCAGTTACAGAAAGAGAAGGTAAGGGGACAAAAGCCCTTTCAACAGGGTTGGAAGACCAGACCGGGGTGTCTTTAACTATCTATAATGTGAACCTCGGTCTTGTAAAGGATCAGAGGAAGATAAAGCTTTCAAAAGGAGATGGGGAATTGAGGTTTATGGATGTGGCATCACAAATAATCCCTACGAGTGTGCATATAAAGTCCCTTGTGGACCCCGACAGTCTCCATGTCCTCGAACAGAACTATGAATATGACCTGCTCAATCCGCAGAAGCTCCTCGACAAATATGTGGGCAAAGAGGTGAAGCTCTACTATAAAAACCCATATACGGAGAGGGAAGAGATTGTAACAGCTACCCTCCTTTCGAATAACGGAGGCCCCATATTCAAGATCGGTGACGAGATAACCTTCGGCCATCCAGGAAGGATCATTTTCCCTGGAGTCCCTGAAAATCTTATATCAAAGCCGACCCTCGTATGGCTAATCGAAAATGACCTATCAACATCCCAGAAGGTTGAGGCATCCTATCTCACGAACGGTATTAACTGGAGGTCTGATTATGTTGTGACATTGAATGATAAAGACGATAAAGCAGACCTTTCTGGCTGGGTTACTATTGATAACAAGAGTGGCACAACATACAGGAACGCAAAGCTCAAACTCGTTGCAGGGGATGTAAACAGGGTAAAAGACGAACTTGAGTATGGGAGAAAGATGATGGGGTTGGCTGAGATGGCAGCAAAACCTGCATCCCAGCAGTTTAGGGAAGAAGGGTTCTTTGAGTATCACATATATACATTACAGAGGCCTGCAACTATTAAAGATAACCAGACAAAGCAGATAAGCCTTGTGACCTCTGATAATATACCAGTAAAGAAAGAGCTTATCTACCGTGGCACAAGGTATTATTACTATAACCGCCATGGTGAATTAGTAACGAACCAGAAGGTCGGTGTGTTTGTAGAGATCCAGAACAAAAAGGAAAACAATCTTGGTATCCCCCTTCCAAAAGGTACAATCAGGGCCTACAAATACGATAAAGAGGGAAGTCTTCAGTTTATAGGGGAAGACTCTATAGACCATACACCAAAAGACGAAAAGGTCAGGATAAAGCTCGGGGATGCCTTTGATGTGGTCGGAAGCAGAAAACAGACGGATTGGAAGAAACTCGCACATGATACATACGAGGCTGCTTTTGAGATATCTCTAAGGAATCATAAAAAAGAGGATGTCGTTGTTAAGGTTATTGAGCCGATACCAGGGGACTGGACGATGATAAGTTCTTCTCATGAGTACAAAAAGACCGAGGCCTTTACTGCTGAATTTGATATCCCTGTTCCGAAGGACAAAGAGATAAAACTCACATATAGGGTGAGGATGAGGTATTAGGCAGGAATAGTAAGGTCGGGGGATAGAGGGGTTAAAAATCCTGATGGCGTAGTAAGGCCTTTCAGAAATGGCCTCCCTATCCCCCTTATGCTGGATGAGAACCTTAAAGGCCTCCCCCCCACTGATCCATTGGGGAAATAAGTAAGGCCTGGAATTAACCGGTTTTACAAGTCAGGCGAGAAAGGGGAGGCAGAGGGCAGGGAATTCGCTATTTTTTCAGAAATATGATATTCTGAAATCAGAAAAAGGAGGAAATATATGATAACGACAAAAGAAAAACCTTTTTATACCGAAGTCAGGGAAAGAGGGCAGGTTACAATCCCTAAAAAACTGAGGGACCAGTACTGCCTTTCTGAGGGTAGCCAGCTCGCTGTAATACCAATGGGCAAAGCGATACTGCTTGCACCGAGACCTCTGCCCCTCGATGAGGCAAGAAGGAAACTCATGGCAATAATGCGTGATTCAGGCATGTCTCTGAAAGATATGCTAAAAGGGCTTGATGAGGAACGAGAGAAGATAGCTAAAAAACATTATGGCAAACCCCGTTAGAAAACTCTATGGGACATGCCCAAAAGAAGTTTTCTAACAGGGTAACCATGCAGGTTAAGGTCTTTCTTGATACGAATGTAATTATATCAGGCCTCTTGACTGACGAAGGGATACCAAAAATTGTACTTGATCTGTTTTCTCTTGACCTGCATGAAATTAAAGTAGTTACAGGGCAATTTAATCTTCTTGAATTAAGGAGAACTATCAGGAATAAGATACCAGTATTGGCTGAAACATTTGAAGATGCCTTAAGAAAGATTAATCTTGAAATTGTGCCACTTCCTGAAAAGGAAATGGTTGATAGATATAAAGACCTGATTTCCTCGAAGGATGCACCTGTTCTTGCCTCAGCAATTAAATCAGGTTGTGCTTATCTCATAACAGGTGACAAGCATTTCAGGACCGAAAAATTAAGAAAAGCAAAGTTGCCAATTAGGATAGTTACGCCTTTAGAATTTATGGATATTGCCGTTAAAATAATAACACCATCCCTTGAAAAGTAGTTTCTTGTCTCAGGAGGAGGCTTATGTTATTAGTTGTCCATGGAGGGGCTGGAGATAGAAAGCCCACGAAAAAGGCCTTAAAGAAGCTCTCCGAATCCCTTTCATCAGGATACGAAATATTAATTAATGGCGGGACTGCCCTCGATGCAGTTGTGAGGTCTGTAACAATTCTTGAGGACTCTGGAATCTTTAATGCCGGTTTGGGAGGGAACCTTCAGCTCGATGGTGTTAGGAGACTGGACGCATCAGTTATGGAGGGAAGGAATTTAAAGGCAGGGTCAGTAATAGGTCTTGAAGTGATAAGAAACCCGATTAGGTTAGCAAAGATCATAATGGACCTACCTCATGTAATATTCACCAACACAGGGGCAAGAAATATTGCAGATGCAAAAAATCTCGAACCTCTGCCTGAGCCAGATAAAAAATCATTAGAGAAACTCGAGAGAATAAAGAAAAAGGGGGAAGAAATAGTTAGAATTTACGAACAGTATTTCTCAACAGTCGGTGCTGTTGCACTCGATAAGTATGGCAATCTCGCAGCAGGCGCATCAACAGGTGGGATAAAAGCAATGCTACCAGGGAGGGTAGGGGATTCTCCGATTATAGGTGCAGGCATATATGCTGAAAACTCGATGGGTGCTGTCTCATGCACAGGCAGAGGAGAACCTATAATAAGACTTTCCCTTGCAAAGGAGATATGTATGAATCTAAGAAATATGCCTCTTTCCAGGTCAGTAGAGTTATCCTTAAGAAGACTTTCTAAAATAGGGGGTAAGGCAGGGGTCATCGTGATAAATAGCAAAGGCCAATTCACAATAACGCATTCAACAAAATACATGCCCTCAGGCTATGTTAATAAGAAGGGTATTGTGGTTAAAGAGGGGTTTAAGAGGAAGAGCATTTAAAAATTATCATGTAACATTTAAAATTTAAAATTTGGAATGCTAAATTTGCAATGATTAATGTATCAAGGTCTTGTATTGTAAGGAATTCGCAATAAGGGAGTTTAATATGGACCGTAGAGAGTTTCTGAAATTAGCAGCGATATCGGGCATCGGGTTTTCCACTGCAGGTAGCTTCGATAAACTTATCAAATCAGTTGAGGCATCTGAGAAAATTGACCTCGTTGTTGCCCATGGTGCATCACCCTCGAAGATTACAGATGCTGCTATTGATGCGATTGGCGGGATGAAGAGATTCGTCTCGAGAGGCGATATTGTTATTGTAAAGCCAAATATGGCATTTGACAGACTCCCTGAACAGGCAGCCAATACAAATCCTGAAGTGGTCGCGACTGTGGTAAAGCTCTGTTACGAGGCAGGTGCAAAGAAGGTGAAGGTCTTTGACAGGACAGTGAATGACCCGAGGAGGTGCTATGTACAAAGCGGGATTGCTGATGCTGCAAGGGCTTCGGGTGCAGAGGTAAACCATATTGATGAGAGGAAGTTCAAGGATATAAGAATAAATGGCCAGGCCATTAAAACATGGCCTCTCTATACAGAGATATTCGAGGCAGACAAGATAATAAACATCCCGATTGCGAAACATCACGGCCTTGCAAAGCTCACGATGGCAATGAAGAACTGGATGGGTATCATGGGAGGAACAAGGCGGACAATACACCAGAAGCTTGATGAAAGTCTTGTTGACCTTGCCTTGGTTATTAAACCGACCCTTACCGTCCTTGACGCAGTGCGAATCCTTACAGCAAACGGCCCTCAGGGAGGAGATATTGACGACGTTAAAAGACTTGATACTGTTATCGTCGGCATCGATCAAGTCGCGGTTGATTCTTTCGGTGCTACGCTCTTTGGCATGAAGGGCAGCGACCTTGGATATGTAAAGGTTGCGGATAAGCTCGGCCTTGGCACAATGGACATTTCTAAACTGAAGATAAAAAGAATAAGTATCTGATGCAGAACCTTCGAAGGATTTCACAGGGGATATTCTTACTGTTATTCCTCTTTCTTTTTCTTCAGACAGAGTCAAAAGGGAGGGATGAACTCGGCTATCCTGTAAAAATCTTCCTCGATTTTGATCCACTTATTTTTATCACCACTATCCTGTCTGCACATGCTGTTGCCAAGGCATTTTATCTTTCCATCGTCGTGGTTATTGTTACGATAATATTTGGAAGAGTATTTTGCGGCTGGGTATGTCCCCTTGGAACCCTGAATAATATTACAGGCTCTCTTAAAAAGTGGCGTTTTAATATGGCAAGCAGAAACTGGCACAGAGTGAAATATTATATTTTGATATTTCTCCTCGCATCTTCTTTATTCACACTTCAGCTCGTTGGCATTATTGATCCTATATCTCTATTAATAAGATCGCTCTCCTTAAGTATCTACCCATTATTTAATTACAGTATAAGGTCTATCTTTGACACAATATACAGTTTAGACTTCAGGGGTGTTGTAGGTATATCAGAATCGATATATTCCATTCTTAAGAAGGGCATTCTCTCTTTTCAGCAGCCCTTTTATAATCAGAGCATATTCATAGGCGTTATATTCTTTCTCATACTCGGCCTGAACCTTGTCGAAAGAAGGTTCTGGTGCAGGTATCTCTGCCCCCTCGGCGCTTTCCTCGGAATCCTTTCAAGATACTCTTTCCTCAAAAGGTCGGTGAGCGAAGGGTGCGATTCATGCGGTATATGCGCCTCTGTCTGCCAGGGCAATGCAGCACCTGATAAGAAAGAAGACTGGAAAGATGCTGAGTGCCTCTACTGCTGGAACTGTGATGATGTATGCCCTCAGAATGCAGTCAGTTTTGGATTTTTCAGGAAGAGGACTGCTACAGCCATGGACCTCGGAAAGAGGAGGGTGATTGTGTCAATGCTATCCGGGATGTTCGCGGTCCCTTTATTAAGGGCCACACCTCTATCTAAATCAGGTTTTTCGAACCCGGGGCTGATAAGGCCGCCAGGTTCGCTCGAGGAAAGGGAATTCCTTAAAAGATGTGTCAAATGCGGGGAATGCATGAAAGTATGCATCACAAACGGACTCCAGCCCACATTCCTTGAGGCAGGCCTTGAGGGGATATGGTCTCCTGTGCTTATTTCGAGAATAGGATACTGCGAATACAGATGCACACTCTGCGGCCAGGTCTGTCCTACAGGGGCTATAAAAAGGTTAGAGTTAAAAGAAAAGGTTAAAATCAAGATAGGGCTTGCTATGATTGATAAAGGCAGGTGTCTGCCGTATGCCCATGCAACACCGTGTATAGTGTGCGAAGAGGTCTGCCCTACGCCAAAGAAGGCTATATGGTTCGAAAACGTAAAGGTAAAAGACAGGCATGGCAAAGGGATAATCATGAAACAACCGAGAGTTGACCTTGAGCTCTGCATTGGCTGCGGCATCTGTGAGACAAGATGCCCTGTTCTTGGCCAGCCTGCAATATATATAACTAATATAGGCGAATCAAGGTCAAAGGAAAATCAGCTATTGCTGTAAACCCGCACCACGCTTGAAGCGTGGTGCGGGGACATTCTGGCGTGGTGCGGGGTAAACATATGCTAAAGCTTGTTGATATCCATACATTTTACGGCCCTATTGAAGCCCTGAGAGGCATCAATCTCGAAGTAAAGAAGGGAGAGATAGTCTGCCTTATTGGCAGTAATGGCGCTGGTAAGAGCACAACCCTTATGACGATTTCAGGAGTGAAACGGCCACAGAAGGGGAGCATTATCTTTGAGGATATGGAAATACACAAACTCCCCTCTCATAAAATAGTCCGTATGGGCATAAGCCATGTCCCTGAAGGAAGGCGGATATTCCCATGGCTTACAGTGCGGGAGAATCTTGAAATGGGAGCCTTTGTAAAGAAACTCGAAGGCTTTGACTTTGTATACAACCTATTTCCTGTTTTGAAAGAAAGGGAAAAACAGCTCGGCGGCACTTTAAGCGGGGGTGAGCAGCAAATGCTCGCTATTGCCAGGGCACTCATGGGAAAGCCGAGGCTCATGCTTCTTGATGAGCCTTCGCTTGGTCTTGCCCCTGTAATAATGAGCAAAATAATCAAGACTGTTAAAGAGCTTAATCAGCAGGGCATTACTATTCTCATTGTAGAGCAAAATGCAAAAGCAGCCTTGAAAATAGCCCACAGAGGATATGTAATCGAATCAGGCAGGATTACGAAAGAAGGAGAGGGCAAGAAGCTCTTAGACGACCCTGATATTAAAAAAGCTTATCTTGGAGAGTAACCATAATCCGTTTTTTGCAACATTATAGGCTTAGTAGTATAATAGTGACAGTGTGGAGAAGGTAAGGGCTCATTTGCTAATAAATGGTGATGTGCAGGGGGTTTTTTTTAGAGCAAATACGAGAAACAAGGCCCACAGTCTCGGCCTTAGCGGCTGGGTAAGAAACCTGCCTGATGGCAGGGTAGAGGCGGTTTTTGAAGGCTCTAAGGTTATAGTTGAAGAAGCAGTTAAGTGGTGCCACAAAGGTCCCACGGGGGCAAGGGTTACTGATGTAGATGTGAGATGGCTTGAATATAAAGGAGAATTCAGGAGTTTTGATATAAGATACAGCTAATAATGAGGTGAATGTATGACAAAACCTAAAAAAAAATTAGGAGAAGTGTTGATGGAGGCAGGCTTGATTGATGCCCTTCAACTTAATAGCGCTCTCGGGCATCAGAAACAGTGGGGTGGCCGTCTGGGTTCGGTCGTAATAAGCCTCGGTTTTGTTGACGAGGAGGAGATGGCTTCTGTCCTTGAAAAACAGCTCAATACCCCGTGTATTTTCCTCGAGGACCTCGAAATCCCTGCAGAGGCACTTAAAACAGTAAGTATAGATACAGCTAAAAGATATACTGTCTTTCCTGTTAAATTAGAGGGTAAAATCATAATCATAGCCATGACTGACCCGACTGATGCCGAGATCATAGATGCCCTTCAATTTACTACAGGGCTGAAAGTTAAACCTGCCCTTGCCCTGGAATCTGATATTAAAAGAGCCATTATGAAGCACTATGAAGGGATTGTGCAGGAGAGCGCGTACAGGGTAAAAGTAAAACGACTCAGGGAAATAATAAAAGGAAAATCAGAGCCAGAAGTAAAGCCAGCAGTAAAAACAAAAACCGCTGAATTAGCAACAGAAAGTCTGAAGTTTTCTCAACCTGAAACCGAAGGAGATGTATACCTGAAAACTATACTCAATGTGTTAATAAGTCTCCTTATCGAAAAAGGTGTCATAACTAAAGCAGAACTCATTGATAACATTAATAAAATAAAAGGCAAGACTTAAATAATTTTTATCAAAATTGTCGGCCCTTCTCAGGTTTATCGGTTGACAATACCCTTTTTCATGTAAATAATAACCCCATGCCCTACACAGAACACAGACCTGTAATCCCCCCTTACCCCCCTTTACTAAAGGGGGGATGGGAGGATTTGACAACAGGGCACAGAATCAATAAAGATTTTGCCTTATATTTATCAACGCTTAAAGGCGCCGAGGTATTTGACCTTTTTGCATCTGCTAACAGGGCAAGAATAGCCTTCAGGGGCAATAAGGTTGATTTATGCTCAATAATTAATGCTAAATCAGGGGCTTGCCCTGAAGACTGTTCTTTTTGTGCCCAGTCCCGAAGTTTCGGGACCGGCATTAATGTTTATCCGTTACTTCCCAGAGAGAAAATCCTTGAGGCAGCAACATCAGCAAGAGAAAATGGGGTGAAACGTTTCTGCATAGTATGTAGTGGTAAGAAGGTTGCTGGTAAAGAATTAGCAAAAATATCTGAAATCATCTCTGAGATAAAGGCCCTCGGCCTGCTTCCATGTGCTACACTCGGCATGCTCAGTTATGATGAACTCAAGGAATTAAAGGACGCAGGGCTTCACAGGTACCATCATAACCTTGAAACTTCGGAAGCATTTTTTAGAGAAATCTGCACAACCCATACGTATGTTGAGAAAATTAAAACAATTGAGGCTGCAAAATCCCTGGGCATTTCAGTATGTAGCGGTGGAATTTTTGGCCTGGGAGAGTCATGGGAAGACAGGATTGAAATGGCTTTTGCCCTGAAAGAACTTCAAATAGATTCTGTGCCTATTAACTTTCTTACACCAATACGGGGCACACCCATGGAAGACAAAGGATTTCTTAGCCCATTGGAGGCGCTAAAAATAATAGCGATATATCGACTTATTCTTTCTGACACTGAGATCAGGATCTGCGGAGGAAGGCCAACAACCCTCAGAGAACTAAACTCTTATATTTTTTTTGCCGGAGCCGACAGTCTCCTCCTGGGCAATTATCTTACAACTTCTGGCAGAAACCCGGAAGATGATTTGCAGATGATTAAAGACCTGGGCCTTGAGCTATGAAAAACTATTACAGCATCAGGATGAGGGCATCAAAAGAAGGACTTCACATATCCGGTGCCGAGGGCATCTATGAGAAAGTTGAAGTTATAGATGTAGTTCAGAAATACGCGCAAAGGGCTATTTCCCATGAAAAGGGCAGGGCAGAGGAAATAAATATCACAGTTGAAGAGATAAAGGAAAGGCCATTGCGCATATCTTCTTTGCCCCTTTGCACAATAAATACCAGGACTGCCGAAACTGCAAGGAAAGCATCCGTAAAGATACTGAGTTCAGTGGGGATAACAAAGAGGGCTGTTGAGGAAGCATTCAAATCCCTTCAAATGGGCGTTTGTATGAGAGGAGCAATGCTTTTAGACATTGAGGGAGTCAGGCTTGAACCGGATCTTTTAAGAGGAGTAAGGGCAAGCAGGATGGGGACAACTAAAAAAGCAATGCTTACACTGTCAAAAAAACTAAGCCCTCTTAGCCTTAACACCGATACAGTAAAAGAGGCATTAATCCTGGCAAGTAAAGTGAGCAATCACCCAATGGTTCTCGGAGAGCTCTGCATATCTGATGACCCTAACTACACCACAGGGTATGTAGCCACAAAAACCCACGGCTATATAAGGCTGCCAAATATTAAGAAAAGGGGAATTCCTTACGGCGGCAGGGCATTTTTTATCACAGGCGGAGAAGTAAAGGGGCTAATAGAGTATCTGGAGAAGACCCCTGTCCTGATTAATAGAATATGTCCGTGCAGAGCCACCGTGCCTTTAGAGGAAATCCTTGAAGGTAAAACTCATAGCTAACCCCATTGCAAGCAGGATCTCTTCCCGCCAGCTAAAGAAAATAGAGAAGTTTCTAAGGCACAGGGCTTCCCTTGATTTTTCTATTACAGCAGAAAGAGGCGATGCCGAAACATATGCAAGGGCTGACAAAGATTCTGACCTGATTATTGCAGCCGGAGGGGATGGAACCATCAATGAAATTATTAACGGCATTGCAGGAAGAGAAACGCCTTTAGCCATATTGCCGATGGGCATGAGTAATGTCCTTGCCACTGAGCTTAAAATACCGATGGATATCGAAGAGGCATTAAACATAGCTTTAACTAAACCTCCGAGGAAGGTCTCCCTCGGCATGATAAATGGCAGGTATTTTGCGTCTATGGCAGGTATTGGCTTTGATGCAGAGGCTGTCTTTCATGTAAATCCCAGGATAAAACCTATCTTCTGGAAGGGCGCCTATATACTTTCAGGGTTAAAGGTGCTTTTAAAATATAAACCGCCTCTTATACATATTAAAGCCAATAATGAACTCCTTCATGGTTATACTGCAATTATTGGAAATGCGAGTTGTTATGCAGGGTATTTTAAAGTAATCCCCCAGGCAAGCCTTCTGTCACCGTCCCTTGACCTCTGCCTCCTAATGGGTGGGACTCGTAGCGATCTGCTACGCTTTGTAATAGGAGTAATCACACAGAGGCATACAAAATTCAAGGATGTTTATTATGCTAAATATAATGAGCTTGAGATATTCTCAGAAAATGTAGTTCACATACAGATAGACGGTGACTATTTTGGTACTCTGCCTGCTAAGATAAGCGTTGTCCCTGATGCCCTTAATCTCATCTGGTAGTTAGGTTGCTATTCGATTCCCTGCTTCTTCGGCTTGAACATGAAACTTCTCTTTCTTATTTCCGATCAGGATCGTTTTTTCTCTTGACACAGGAAGGCCTTATAAGTGTTATGCCCCTATTATTTCATTCAACCCTTCAATAACCTGATCCAATTCCTCTGGAGACGCCTTGCCAATCATTTTCCCAATCCTCTCAACAGAAAGTGTTCGAATTTGACTTATCTTCACCCACGAGCGTTTTGGCAAAGCTGCTGTTTTTAATTCAAGGGTGAGTGGAAAACCTGCTCGTTGAGGCTGACTCGTAATAGCTACCGCAATAACAGTTCCAGAACGTTCATTAAAAATGTCATGACTTAAAATCAAAACGGGCCGTAAGCCTGCCTGCTCACGACCCCTCACCGGGTTCAAGTCAGCCCATCTAATATCGCCCCTCAGTATTCGGGCCATTGGCTCAAATCCTCAGCTAATCCTTCATCTGCCATTGCCTTCTCAAAAGCCCTGTCGAGCTTAGCGCATTCTTTGGCCAAACGGGTGCGTTTCATTTTTGAAAGCTTTTCTTCTACAGCATCCTGAATTGCCTGGCTGCGGTTTTGAAATAAATGCCTATCGACGAGATGGTCTATCTCTTCCACAAATTTTTCATCCAAAGTTATTGCAATTTTTGTTTTACTCATAGGTACCTCTGGTATTACTTTATATCATACCTGTGTTTTTGTCAATTAATTTGTGTGCATAATGCGGCGTCCCCTGGAGCGCAATGTTAGGGCGCGGGTGGAAGAGGGGCGCTCACCATTACACGCAGAAGCAAGGCCAAAAAGGTGAAAGGACAGTGGCAAACCCGTGCATATAGAACAAATACTTGGCGCTTGAATCAATCGCATCGGGTACATCCTTTTCCACTGTGCCCGCGACAGCGGGCGCAGACAAGGCGAAGATAGCGAGACCTGTTAGGATGCAACCGCACAGGAAGACACGCATTTTCTTTTTGATGGCGTAGGCTCTCAATAAGCTCCTATTTAATAGGTCATAGGTCGATAGCAAGTCCTCGTTCATATTCACCTCCACATATGGCTAACGACCTAAATCAGCGGTGGCTATCAGCCGTCCGCTGGATTTATCTGTTAGCCATCACTCTATATTTAGATTGTAAACTCTATTTGGAAGACTTTCGAGGTCTTGGAGCAGGGATGCCGTATAACATGCCTTCAGCACTAATATCCTCATCGATTTCTGGCCAATGTACACCTTGACCATCTCCGATAATCTTGTAATTAGCACGCTGCTCAGGTGTTGCCTCCGACAATCTCCAAGACCACGCAAGGGGAACACTAATTATCCGTCCATCAACAAGATAGGCAGTAATTGTGTCCTCGGTTACACTTATATCCTTAATTCTTACTTCCTGAAGCTTTACCGCAGTGCTCATGCCATGCCTCCACTATTTTGTTTCTATTATTATAAATGATTTCCCGTATAGCTTTTAACTCCTTTGATGTAAAGCCGTGATTTTTGCTCAACACAACAGGTTCCAACGATAAGCTCACTGACGGGTGCCACTGTAAAACATGAAAATGCCTGAAACCAATTTGTATACCTCATCACAATGCAAGCTGAAAAAGCGTCCTATGGCATTTAGAAATATTAGAAATATAGAGAAATATAGGGACACATGTACTAGCTCAGTAATTCGGTAACTTTCTGGAGTTTATCAAACGGTGTCTC
>JACROP010000074.1 GCA_016214385.1 Nitrospirota bacterium | reverse complement strand
CCAAATCTCAATTGCCGTAATACTGATCGGACTGTTCATAATGATAACGAGGAGAAAGGCGATAACACAGGTCATCGGGTTGCTGTTTATGGAAAACGGGCTTTTCCTTGCAGGTTTTTCCTTGACCTTTGGAATGCCTACAATCATAGAGCTCGGGGTTTTATTTGACATGCTCATGGGTGTGATAATACTCGGAATTTTTGCTGTGCAGATTAAAAGGGCATTTGCATCTTCAGACCTTGATAAACTGACTATCCTCAAGGGATAGGATTGAAGATTGAAAATTGTAAATTGAAAAATGAAAATTTTGAAGAAAATAAATTTAAAATTTAAAATTTGCAATTTCCAATTTGCATTGGAGCGTTAGCGACATGATTGCGATACTTTTAATACCGATAATAACAGCAGTTATATGCTATGTGTTGAAGGGCCACAGGCTGATTGGCTATGCAAGCCTTGCAGGGGCACTTTGTCTTACAGCCTTTTCTATTCCCACAATTATCTCATCCATATCATCGCCCATTGCGATGGCGAATGGCATGCTTTATATGGATGCCCTTTCAGGGTATATCATGGCGCTGGTGATATTTCTGGGTGTAGCCTCTGCGGTTTATTCTATTGGCTACCTCGAGCATGAGCTTAAGGTCGGGCTTATAAATATACCAGGGATGAGGAGATATTATGCCCTGCTGCATTTATTCATCTTCACCATGCTTCTGGTGACTGTAGCGAATAACCTTGCCCTCATGTGGATTGCCATAGAGGCAACCACGATAGTCTCTGCCATCCTCATCGGCCTTGGATTTACCAAAAGGCAACTTGCAATAGAGGCTGCATGGAAATATATAATCCTCTGCACTGTAGGGATTACATTCGCCCTCCTTGGCACATTTATAGCATACTATGCATCCACTGCTGTTATGGGAACAGAGGGCGCATTGAACTGGACATCGCTTAAAGCTATTGCCGGTAAACTCAATCCATCAACGATGAAGCTCGCCTTTATCTTTGTCCTTGTCGGTTATGGCACAAAGGCAGGGCTTGCGCCTGTGCATAACTGGCTGCCCGATGCACACAGCCAGGCACCGAGCCCTATAAGTGCGCTTCTTTCAGGAATCCTTTTGAATACTGCATTCTATGGAATTATGAGATTTGTATCCATTGTGGAGCCATCAACGGGGAATATTTTTACAGGTAATTTGCTCATTCTCTTTGGACTTATCTCCATTGGTTTGTCTTCCATATTCATACTTGTTCAGGACAACTATAAAAGATTACTCGCATACAGCAGCATCGAACACATATGTATTATCTCCCTCGGTGTGGGGATAGGCGGGCCTGTTGGTATTTATGGTGCACTCTTACATATTCTAAACCACGCCATTTCAAAGCCCCTCATGTTCTTTGCATCTGGAAAGATTCAGGCCCATTTCGGCTCAACGAGGATTGAGAATGTTAATGGAGTGCTCTCATCAATGCCCTTGCTCGGGATCCTTACTTTCATCGGTGCATTGTCCCTTGCAGGCACACCGCCTTTTAACATTTTTATAAGTGAGCTCACAATATTGAAGGCCGGGGTAGATAAGGGAATGTGGCCTGTTGTTGGCTTGTTTTTATTCTTTGTGGTGATAGTCTTTTACGGCATGCTTTCGGGATTTGGGAGGATGTTGTTCGGCGGTCAGGAGTCAGGGGTCAAGAGTCATAAGTCAGAAACTAAATATGGTATTCCCGATATCCTTTCCAATGCAATTATGATTGTCATGGCATTATTTATTCTTGTCCTCGGCTTGAGGGTTCCTGATTTTATAGACAGCACAATAAAAACATGCATCAATGTCCTTGGGGTTAAGTGATGGAAAGAGTCCTGAATAAGGCGATAAAGATAAAGGAGCATCTGAATGAGCAATATATTGAGATCAAGAAGGATGACTTTAAAGATGCGTGTGTTTATCTTTATGAGGAAAAGCACGCTATTCTGAGACTCATGTTTGCAACTGATGAAAGGCAGATCGATGGTGTATTCAGGATATATGCTGTCTTTTCAATTCCTGGTATTGATAGGTTTTTCATAATTGTTTTGCCATTAAAGGAAGATGATACAACATTCCCATCCATAACCCCTGATATTCCGACAGCGCACTGGTATGAGCGCGAGATAAAAGACATGTTTGGTTTAACTCCAAAGGGGCATTCTGATTTGAGACGACTTGTGCTGCACGATTCCTTTCCAACAAACTCTCATCCATTAAGAAAGGACTGGAATATTACAGAATCTGATTTGAAGGAATGGGGCGAAGGAATTAAACAAAAAGAGCCTTATAAATTTATGGAGGTTGAAGGAGATGGAGTCTATGAAATCCCTGTTGGCCCTGTCCATGCTGGAATTATAGAGCCGGGACACTTCAGATTCAGCGCAGTTGGAGAGACCATATTCTTTCTTGAGCCGAGACTCTTTTATACGCATAAAGGTACAGAGAAACACTTTGAGAGTATGCGTCTCTTTGATGGCGTGAGGCTTGCAGAAAGGGTTTCAGGCACATCATCATTTTCACATTCAGCAGCTTATTGTATGGCAGTGGAAAGAATTGCAGGCATTGAAATAACAGAAAAGGCAAAGGCAATAAGAACCCTTCTTTTAGAACTTGAAAGGTTGTACAACCATATAGGCGACATTGGCAATATGTGTGCAGGAACCGCTCTTCAGGTGGGATATGCAAATGGGGCTATTATCAAGGAAAAGCTGATGCAGCTTAATGAAAGGCTTACAGGTAGCAGGTATCTGAGGGGAGTAAATGTCATCGGCGGTGTTACAAAAGATGTGTTTTTGCAGTCGAATGATATTCTTTCAACGATTGATACGGTAACAAGGGAATACAAAGAGTTCATGAAATTACTCCTCGGCTCTGTCTCTCATATTGACAGGCTCGAAAATACAGGCATGCTGTCAAAGGAAATAGCACAAAAGTTAGGAATAACTGGTGTTGCAGCAAGGGCATCGGGCATTAATGATGATATAAGAAAGGCACACCCTCATCTTCTTTATGACATGCTTGAATTCGAGGCACACACAATGGCAAGAGGTGATGTGCTTGCGAGGATGATGGTCAGGGCAGAAGAAACAGAATGTTC
Organism: Nitrospirota bacterium; assembly: GCA_016214385.1. Lineage (NCBI taxonomy): Bacteria > Pseudomonadati > Nitrospirota > Nitrospirota bacterium. Next base: position 24,498 of record JACROP010000074.1, on the reverse strand, counting down.
GATATCGATAATTAATACACTCCTTGAAAGTAATTATGCTGGTGCATTAGCTGCCGGGATAAATGATATTCCTGCATATTCCTCTTCGTTAGGCTATGCAGAGACGCCGAGAGGGCCGGTATTTTACTGGGTAATGTCTGATAAGGATGGTAAGCTCTTCAGGGTGAAGCTGAGGTCTCCTTCATATTGCAACGGGCCTGCAGTGCCCTTTGCTGTGCATGGCAACATAGTGCCCGATTTCCCATTGTGCAACAAGAGCTTTAATCTATCGTATTCTGGATGTGATATGTGACAACATGACAATTGAAAATTGAAAAATGCAAATTTTAAATTTTCAATCTTCAATTTACAATTATCGAGGATGAGGAGCAAAGATGTTTAAAGAGATTTTAAAAAACTTAATAACCAGAAAACCTTCAATTCCATTCCCTGAAGGGTTCGATATCCCGCCTGAGGAAGCCGTAAAGATTGTCTCTCTAAGGGAAAAGATTGATACTATCTTTGGCAGGTCGCTTAGAATCAGGCAGGTGGATGCAGGCTCATGCAATGCATGCGAATGGGAATGCACTGCCCTTACAAATCCGATATACGACATTCAGAGGTTCGGCATTGATTTTGTTGCGTCTCCAAGACATGCGGATGTCCTTCTTGTAACAGGGCCTGTTTCAAGACAGATGGAACTTGCCCTTAAAAAGACATATCTGGCAACACCTGAGCCGAGGCTTGTTGTAGCATGCGGTGACTGCACCATTGATGGAGGCATATATAAAGGAAGCTATGCGGTAACGAATGGCGTTGCCAATGTGATTCCAGTTGACTGCTATATTCCAGGATGCCCGCCCACACCGATACAGATGGTATTGGGACTCCATGAATTATTAAAAAAGCTGACCTGATGCGGTCACTCTGCTTCCAATCCGTACCTCTTCAACTTTCTCCACAGCGATACTCTATCAATCCCGAGTATCTGTGCTGCAAGGGTCTTGTTATTGCCTACCTCGCTTAATACCCACTGTATATAAGCCATCTCCTGCTCTTCAAGGGATGGGATTTTGCCTTCCTTTTTCCTGAATGTCCTTATGCTTAATTCCCTCAAATCTTCAGGGAGATGTGCCACTTCGATGGTATTCCCATTAACAAGGGCAACTCCTCTTTCTATGATATTTTCCAGTTCCCTCACATTTCCAGGAAAGTCGTAATTCATCAGGAGTGCAATCACATCCTGAGATATCCCTGTGACGTCCTTTTTCATGAGGGCAGCATATTTTTTTAAAAAATAGTAACTTAAAAGAGGTATATCTTCTTTTCTTTCTGAAAGAGGTGAAATGTAGAGTGAAACAACATTCAGCCTGAAATAGAGGTCCTGCCTGAAATGTCCGTCCTTTATCGCATCCTGTACGTCTCTATTTGTTGCAGCTATAAATCTTACATCCACCTTTACAGGCTCTGTTGCCCCAAGCCTTAGAACCTCTTTTTCCTGAATAACCCTCAAGAGTTTTACCTGCATTGATGAAGGCATCTCTGTTATCTCGTCTAAAAACAACGTCCCACCAGATGCCATTTCAATCAATCCCTTTTTCATGGTGGTTGCGCCGGTGAACGCCCCTTTTTCATGGCCGAACAGCTCATTGCCTAAAAGCTCCTCTGTAAATGCCCCGCAGTTGATTACAAAGAATGGTCCTTCTGAACGGCTGCTGTTGAAGTGTATGTATCTTGCAAACAGCTCCTTCCCCGTACCGCTTTCACCGCTTATAAGGACATTGCAGTCTGTTGGTGCAATCTGCTTTGCCGTGTCCAGAAGCCTCTGCATGCCGGGATCCTGAGTGATTATCTTTACCTTGCCCTGGTACTTTTCTATCTGCTCCCTGAGTTGTCTGTTCTCCTTCTTAAGTCTTACCTTCTCTACCGCCTCTTTTACAACCTTTCTTACCTCTTCCAGTTTGAATGGCTTTGCTATATAGTAGAATGCACCCTGTTTCATTGCGTTTACTGCCGACTCCAGCGTCGCATATCCCGTTATCATTATTACCTCCGTGTCAGGATAGAGGTCATGGCATCTCTTGAGAATCTGCATGCCATCTACTTTCTCTATTCTAAGATCAGTAAGCACCGCATCAAATTGCTGCTCATCGAGCAATTTGAGGGCATTCTGCCCGCTTTGCGTTCCCACCACCTCATAGCCCTCTTTTTTCATTACATGCTCAAGGTTCTTAAGGGCTATTTTTTCATCATCAACAATTAAAATTTTCGCATTGTTTGTCATGTTGCTATACCTCAATTTCAGTAATATTTCTTATCTGGTGCAACTGTTTTTCAGCTACTCCAATACTCCATCACTCCAATATTCTCACTCCTTCATCGGCAATCTAATTAAAAACGTTGTCCCTTTACCAAATTTACTGTCCACAGCAATACAACCGTCATGCTCTTCTATGATTTCATGAACTATAAACAATCCGAGCCCTGATCCTTTGCCCACATCCTTTGTAGTAAAGAATGGATCGAATACCTTTGGCAGCAATTCATGCGGTATCCCTGTTCCTGTATCTTTTATCTCTATGTCCACCGTATCTTCTTCGAGAGTGCATTTACCGCGGTATTTCAGATAATTGTATATACCTGTTTCGTCTTCCACCTTATCAATTGCCCTGTGCTTCTTTGCCTTGATGAAAACACTTCCGTCATCAGTAATGGACTCTATTGCATTTTTTATAAGATTTAATAATGCCTGCTGGATTCGCTGTTTATCGGCAATGATAAATATGTCATCCGGCATGTCAATGTTGATTTCGACCTTTGTCGGCACTTGACCCTTCACAAACCGGATCGTTTCTTCAAACAGGTTTCTGAGCGGCAGTTTCTCTTTTTTAAATTCCCTATCCCTTGAGAACTCTAAAAGAGAACGGACGATATTCCTTGCACTCTCTGTTTGCTCCTCTATTTGCAGGAGGAGCTCTCTCTTGTATTCCGTATCAGCTTCTTCAAGCTCTTCCTTCAGTATCTCGCTGGAGGTTGAGATATTTGATAATGGATTGTTCAACTCATGGGCAACACCGGAAAGGAGCGTCCCCAGTGAAGCAAGCTTTTCTGATTGAACAAGGTGCCTCTGCCTTAATTCCAATTCCCTGAGCATCTTGTTAAAGGCATTTGTCAGCGAAACTATCTCCCTGTCTTTTGAATTTATGAGTATTTTTTCAAACCTGCCATCAGCAATTATTTCAAGGGAATCCTCTAACATTTTAAGCGGTCTGACAACCATTCTTGATAAAACCTGTCCTATAACAATCCCTAAGAGTGAGAGGGTGATGATTGAAAGGATAATAATGTTTCGTGAATTGTTTAACATCATTTGCAGGTCCTTACGCTCAGCCTTTGAAATGTCTTCAGCAACTGTTATTATGTCTTTGCCTGTTTTCCTTATCTTCCCTTCCATTGTGGTTTTTTGTACACTGCCATGTTTATCTTGCCTTACATAACGCTCCATGAGTTCTTTATACTCTTTCAGGTCATCTCTTAGTGTTGTTATCTGCTGAGAATTGGCAATTGTCCCAAATCCTTTGATATTCCTTTCAAGTAATTCTTGAGCTTTTGTTACATATTTTATATTTTCGTAATAGTCGTTCTCTTGCTTGTAGAGAAAATAATTTTTTTCAAACCTTCTGATTTCAAGCGTTGCATCAAAAAATTCGGATATGACCTCTCCGAACATTATCTTTTTCTCCATAAACCTGAGCTCCATAAAAGTGAGTATTGATAGACCGATAATTATGACCAGTATTGCGTAATAACCTAATGTAATTTTTTGTTTGATGCTCGGATGATACTTGAACATATTTTATTTTAACCGCCCTGTATTGCAAAAAGCAACTCAGAGCGATTTTACTGCAACAGCCCAAACAGTGCCATAATTATTAGGTTAGGAGGTAAAAAATAATAAAGGACAACACCTGCCTCTTGCCCTCTCTATTATCTTCGTTGCATTTTGCATCAGACAATATCCTTTTGGCGAATGTCCTGAAATAACAAAAATGCCAATAAAACATTGGGTTATAAGAACAATGCCCCTCTGGCATGGAAGATGATTATAGATTTAATAAAAAACAGAAAAGGAGGAATGGAAAGATGAAGGGTTTGACAAAAAAACTGGAAAAGCTTTTTACAGCAATAACCTTTGCAGAGGCTGGAGAATTTGACACAGCAAGGGAGCTTATGAAGGAAGATGTTGAGGTTGAGAAGCCTGGCGTTATATCTCAAAAGGGTATTCAGTTTCCTGCCACGGCAACTGAATCGTAAGACAAAAGTAATCATGGGCAGGCTGGGTAAAAAAATTGAAAATTTAATGTCAGCGATCTCTTTTGCTGAGGAAGGAGAGTTCAATACAGCAAGGGAGATGCTGAGAGAGGAAAGAAGGGTCTTATTAGCTGTGAAGGAAGGACAGATTGCTGGAAAGACACTGAAGTATGCCCTGAATACCTGTAAGAGAATTGGAGCAAGTCTTGATATTCTGTATGTCTCATTGGAGGGCAGAGCAGATGAAAAGATAGACCCTTTACTGCAGCGTTTTTATTCAGACCTTGAAAAAGAGGGGATACGCTACAGCGTTATTCAGAAGAACGGATGCATAAAGCAGGAAATAATCGACTACACGAATTCGAAAAAGGGAGTTCTTTTTGCTGTCACCGAGTCTTCAAACCATCTGGATGTTGACTGCAAAGGCAGGAATAAAAAGCTTTCGGAGGCGTGGCAGAATCTCAAATGCCCGCTCGTGGTGGTTGCAGACAACGTTTAGTAATGCAGGCGTCGTTTGGACGTCTTAACAAAAAAGGGGGAAATATAATGGGAAGTAGTTATGGGAAAAAGAAGCCCATCTGGAAGATGATAATCATGGGGGTTATTTCAATAGCTCTTTATGCAACCCTGCTCATGAAGCAGGACATTATTAATGATTTGTTTACCCGTGGAGGTTTATATGCCTTTCTGCCGATAGTTATGGCATTTATCTTCTCATTTTTCCACGGCTCCTTTACAGGTAATTTCTGGAGAGTACTGGGGATAAGGGCCGCAAAAAAGAAGAAGGAGGTCAAATAAGATGCACGATGTAGTTAAGGAGGCGGCTAATTTCATCAGTCTCGATTGGATGAATATAGCCTACCTGTTTATAGTAGGATTTGTTGGAGGTCTTGTAAGCGGGTTTATCGGTTCAGGCGGAGCCTTTGTTCTTACGCCTGCTATGATGAGCCTGGGAGTGCCGGGGCTTGTAGCGGTTGCAAGCAACATGTGCCATAAGTTTCCCAAAGCGCTCGTAGGAGCATTAAAGCGTGCCAAATATGGTCAGGTGGATGTAAAGTTAGGCTTAGTCTTCGGAGTTTCTGCAGAAGCAGGGGTTCTGTTTGGTGCCCATATACAGGAAAGTATCAGAAAGGCATTTGGAGATGCAGGTTCTAACCTGTATGTCAGCTTGGCCTTTGTGGTAATCCTTGGAATTGTGGGTACTTTTGTATTGAGGGATGCGTTAAAGATCTACAGAAATGGTAATACAAGCGAAGAAGAGAAGGTGACAAGACTATCAAAATGGGTTCAGTCCATAAACATCCCTGGAACAATGGTGTATTTCAAGAGCTTGAATGCAAAGGTTTCGGTTCTTTTCACTATACCCCTGGGGTTTGCTACAGGTATGCTGGCTGCTACTATTGCAGTGGGTGGCTTTATTGGGGTTCCTTCAATGATTTATGTTCTTGGTGCACCCAGTCTTATGGCATCAGCAAGTGAACTTGTAGTAGCATTTGTCATGGGACTTGGAGGCTCCTTCAAATATGCCATGAACGGTCTGGTTGACATACGCCTTGCAATGATTATACTTGCAGGCTCTCTCTTTGGCATACAACTCGGCGCCATTGGTACTACCTATGTGAAGCCCGTTATGGTTAAGATGGTGATGGGTGTCATTATGATTATCGTTCTGTTCAGCCGCGGTTTGATGATCCCTGTTTATCTGTCGCAGCTTGGATTAATACAGACATTAAGCGAAGGAACGGTGAAGGTGTTAAAAAACACAAGTTTTGCTATTATGGCGCTTGCCCTCTTGATAGGCGCTTTTATCATCCTGAGAGCTATATGGCAGGGGCGTCGGGCAGAGAGAATGGTTACTAAAGAGGTTATAGGACATGGTAGAATATAATAATGGGACGATATAGGAAAATGTTGGTAGCAATTGATAGCTCAGAATCCAGCATGCATGCCTTAAAGGAATCCCTTAAGCTTGCTACAAACGAGAAGAGCTGGATTACTGTCGTGTGTGTTGTGCCTTCCTACGAGGGCGACCTCGATCTGGTTGCTGTGGGGAATATAATGGAATCTATAAGAAAGCCCTGCGAGGATGCTCTTTCTGAGGCAAAAAGGATTGCAAAGGCTGAAGGTGCATTGATAAAGCCAGTATATGAAGAAGGCGAGGCGTATGAGAGGATTGTGGATCTCGCAGAGACAGAAAACTATGAGTTGATAATAATGGGAAGAAGGGGATTGCATCGTCTTGAAAGGGCATTTGTCGGCAGTGTTACAGCAAGAGTAATAGGGTATAGCCATAAAGACGTCCTTGTTGTACCGAGAAACACAACTATAGGCTGGCAAAGGATTCTCCTTGCAACAGATGGTTCAAAATACAGCAAGGCTGCTGCTGAAAGGGCAATAGACTTTGCTGAGGCGTATGGAGGAGAACTTAAGGTGGTATCTATTGTGGATGTCCCATCTGAATTTTATGGAGAGGCACCTCAGGTAGTAGAAGATTTGATTAACAAGGCAAAGGGATATGTGGAGGATGTAAGAAAGCAGGCAGAAGCGTCAGGAATAAAAACAGAGACCTTTGTGAAAGAGGCAGAGACATATCAGGCAATAACCGACCTTGCGAGAGAACAGAATGTGAATACCATAGTAATGGGTTCTCACGGCAGGACAGGACTGAAAAGGCTTCTGATGGGAAGCGTTACTGAAAAGGTAATCGGCTATGCACCCTGCCCTGTGCTTGTGGTCAAGTCGTAGGGAGGAATGTCCCTCAAGAAAAAAATAGCCGTCAGTTTTTTAATCAGTGCATGCATTATTGCAGTCCTCGCTGCATTTGAATACATCAATTTTATAGAAATCAAAAAAGAGATAAGGCAGCTTGAGCTTACCGATACCATAAGAAGTAAATCCCTTCAGTTGCGAAGACACGAGAAAAACTTCTTCCTATACGGCTCATCAAGGGCTAACGAGGAGTCAGCGGCCATTTATAAATATCTGAGGGAGCTGGATTCCATTTTAAGTGAACGCCAGGTAATTGACAGGACAGGGAACCTGAATGCCATGAAGATGCGTATAAAGGATTACGGGCAGCGGTTTAGTAAAATAGAGGCATCCATGAAGGAGATATCAGAGGAATTCGAAAGGACAAAGACCTCATATGTGAAATATCAGAAATTTTTTCCGCTGCTGGAATTGACATTTCTGGAGAGGCCCCTTCATGCAGCGGAGTTTCTGGAGAATGAATTCTCTTTGCCGGCAGGTCACAGGCTTATCGCCGGACTCAGAGGGCTTTACTCGGACATACAGATCCTCAGAAAAAACGGAGAGGACATACTCACAATCTCAAAGGATCTGGATAAGACCGCAAGGGACAATGCCGAAGGTGTTATCCGTAAGTCTCAGATCGCGATTCTTATATTTTTTCCATTGTTTCTTATTGTAGGGATCGGAATGCTCTTTGTTATAAGCAATAATGTCGTGAATCGATTAAAGCTGCTTATAGACCTTGTAGGAAAAACAGGAAAAGGGGATTACTCCCACATACCCGTTTCATCCCAGAAAGACGAGGTGGGCGTTCTCATCAGAGAATTTAATGATATGGAAAATCAACTGTCTCAGAGGGAGGATGAACTGGACAAAAAGAACAAAGAACTCCTCCGGTCTAAAAAACTGGCTGCCATAGGTACACTGGCATCAGGCGTTGCCCATGAACTCAACAATCCCCTTAATAATATTTACATCTCTGCCCAGGTTCTCGAAAGGGAGGCAAAGGATGAATGCTCTCCAATTATAAAGGAGACCTTAAACGATATTATCGGCCAGAGCATAAGAGTGAAGCGGATTGTCGGTGACCTCCTCGAATTTGCAAGGGGAAAGGAACCGGTTATGAGAGAGGTTAATCTCAATGAAATCATAATGGGTTCATACAAACTGGTTAGCGCTGCTACCAATACGGAAGGAATAAACCTTGAAATAGATGCCAATCCAGATGGAGTTATGATATACGCTGACCCTGAACAGATGGAGAGGGTCTTTATCAATCTTTTCAGCAATGCCGTCGATGCCATATCTGGAAAGGGCAATCTGGACGTAAAGGTGTTGAAGGAACTTGATTCTGTGACAATAAAGGTATCCGACACTGGAAAGGGCATGCCTGCTGACGCTGTTGAAAAGATATTTGAACCTTTCTATACTACAAAGGACAAAGGCACAGGTCTCGGTCTTGCCATTGTTTTTAATATAATAAAGAAGCATAATGGCGAAATAAGAGTGGAAAGCGAGGAAGGCAGAGGTACGACATTTACCATTACACTGCCAGCGAGGAAAGAAGGTAATGACATTTAAGATCCTTGTAGCAGAAGATGAAGAGATAACACTTAAGCATCTCGTGAATACCCTTAAAAGGGAAGGTTACGATGTTTTAGGCACGAGGAATGGCCGCGAGGCATTGGATGCCATGTCAAAAGAACATTTCGATGTCCTCATAACAGACATAAAAATGCCTGAAATGAACGGCATTGAACTTCTTGAAAGGGCAAAGGAGATAGACCATGAGATTGAGGTGCTGGTAATCACCGGATTCGGAAGCATAGGCTCGGCAGTGGAGGCCATGAAAAAGGGGGCTTACGAATATATCACGAAGCCATTCGATCTCGACGAGCTGATACTGAAGGTGAAGAATATCCATGAACGCAAGGTATTGAGAAAAGAGAATGTGGCACTAAAAGCATTCTTCGGAATGAACAAAAAGGTCTCCATTATTGCAAAGAGCATGAGCATGAGGCGCATACTGGACATCATCGAAAGCATAAAGGACTCTGACTGCAATGTCCTTCTAACAGGAGAAAGCGGCGTTGGCAAAAGCCTTCTGGCAAAGATAATCCACTTCACAAGCAGGAGACAGAACATGCCCTTCCTTTCCATAAACTGCGCCACACTTACAGAAGAGCTTCTTGCCAGCGAATTATTCGGACACGAAAGGGGTGCTTTCACTGGAGCAGTTAGGACAAAACAGGGACTTGTGGAGATAGCAGATAAAGGCACGCTCTTCCTCGATGAGATTGCAGAGATGGCTACAAACCTTCAGGCAAAACTCCTCAAAGTAATAGAAGAAGGAGAGTTTTTCAGGGTCGGAGGGACGAGACCAATAAAAGTAGATGTGAGATTTATAGCTGCAACCAACCAGAATGTGAGAAGCGCCATATCCGAAGGAAGATTCAGGGAAGACCTTTACTACAGGCTGAATGTCATGGAGATATTCATTTCGCCCTTGCGGGACCGCAGGGATGATATTGAGCCATTGAGCAGCTATTTCTTGCAAAAGCATCTCCCAAGGTCCAACAAAAAGATAAAGGGTTTTACAAAAGAGGCCACGAATATCCTCATGCATTACAGTTTTCCGGGGAATGTGAGGGAGCTTGAGAACATCATTGAGAGGGCAATAATCCTTGAAAAAGGCCCTGTGATTACCCCTAAAAGCCTGCCCCAGACATTATCCATATATGAAATACAAACCATCGAGCCGGGCAAGATAAAGACAATAGACGAACTGAGTAGAGATTATGCGGAGAGGGTCATTGAAATGGTCGGAGGAAATAAATCAAAGGCAGCAGAGCTTCTTGGCATATCGAGGACAAGCCTCTGGAGGGTGTTGAAAGAGGAGCAGCCTGTTGATACAAATTGATCATTCTCAGGGAAACATTTTTAAGCACACCAACGATATCTCAAAACATTCGTAAACTTAAAGCATCTTACCTTTTTAGCGTTCCAGATTGAAATAATAATATCTATCATTTGGAAGCATACCATACCTGCTGTTTTTCAAACAACCGTTCACCCCTGTTCAAAACTGAAACATCAAAATATCCTCATGTATTAAAAAATCATTTAAAAACAAGAAGTTATCAATAGGCACATCTCTTGCCCTATTATTGTTAGATTTTTAAGAGCAGGAGGCGGTGATGAGAAAGAAACAGCTTTTGTTTGTCACATACCATGACGAGAGTTTTGACGAAGGGCTTTCTTACGCCCTTGACCTCGCAAGGACAATGAACGACACCATTACCATATTGATGATTTACAAGAGAAAGGCGATGGAAAGGTTTGAAGATACGATGGTGGCAGTTGCCTTTGCAGAGGCCAATGAACACAAAACAGCAAGGGAGATGATAAAGGAAGATTACGAGAGAAAAAATGAGGATTATGAAAGAAAGGTATCAGAGTTGAAGGCAAGATGCACTCAGGCAGGCATTGCGGCGGATGTGAATTTTTCAGCAGCGGATGTATTGTCAGCCGTAAGAAATTTCCTCAGGCACAACAGCGGTCTTGACATGGTTCTGCTGAGTCCGAGCATCACGAGTGATGGACATATTACTTCAAAGGAACTCAACAGGCTTGTAAAAACAGCATCAAGACCGATTGTGACGATGGCTAAAAATGCACATGTCGCTTAAAAAATAAAAAGGAGGAGTAGTAAATGTATCTTTATTTGCCGGTAGCTTTAACGAGTATTAACATCTTAATCCCTGTGGGGCTCGGCCTTGTAGTAGGCCTGCTCTCAGGTCTTTTCGGAGTGGGAGGCGGTTTTTTGATGACGCCGCTTTTAATAATGTTCGGAATTCCTTCCACTGTTGCAGCAGCAACTGATTCAAACCAGATAGTTGCAGCTTCGACTTCAGGAACATATGCACACTGGAAGGTTGGCAATGTGGATTTCAAGATGGGCTTTCATCTCTTGATAGGCGGCTTTGTTGGAGGGCTTCTGGGAGTCCAGGGCATAAAAATTCTCAGGGCAATGGGAAATGCAGATTTTGTGATAAAGATGGCCTATGTATTGATGCTTGGAATAGTCGGCACATACATGTTTATAGAAAGTTTGAGAAGCATGAGAAAAAAAAAGGTTGAAGAAGTGAAGCAGAGAAAAGAATCGGGTATTGCCGGATTTCTTAAGCTGCTCCCCCTTCAGACCCATTATGAAAAATCAGGCGTTACCCACTCTGCCTTAGTACCGATAGTATTCGGAGGTTTTGTCGGAGTCCTCGCTGCAGTCATGGGAGTGGGTGGTGGATTTCTGATGGTTCCTGTCATGGTCTATATCCTGAGGATGCCGATGCATGTTGTGGTGGGCACAAGCCTTTTTCAGATTTTGTTTAACTGTATTGAGGTTACGTTCCTTCAGGCATACACAAACCACAATGTGGATTTTATCCTTGCAGTACTGCTCCTTCTGGGTTCAACAGTAGGGGCACAGGTCGGTGCTGTTTTCGGAAGAAAGCTTAAAGGCGAGCAGCTCAAGGTAATCCTTGCGGTTATCGTGCTTGTTGTTACTGTAAAGATAATCTTTGAGCTTACCCTGACTCCTTCCCTGCTTCTGTCGCAGGCGGGAGGACACTAATTATGAAAGCAGTCAGCAGTCAGCAGTCAACAGTCAACAGTCATAAAACAGAATACAGACTAAGACTCCTTTTAGTTTTTGTTCTTATATCCATGCTCTCTGCCTTATGCCCTTTGCTTTTTGCGGATGACGCTTCGGCAGAGCTAACGATTAGCGCGAATCACGACCATATAACGATAGATTTCTTCTACCACGGAAGCACGGTGAGCGTCAGCGGGACATCGGACGCCGGAACAGACCTGATCATCAAGATCACCGCACCGGATAGCCATGAAGCATTGAAACAGAAGGGCAAGGCAGCAGGTTTTCTCTGGATGAATCTCGGGACGCTTAAGTTTGAGAATGCGCCGAACCTCTATTCCATTCACAGCACGCGGAAGATCGAGGACATCCTGAGTCGGGAAGAGATGGATAAATTTGTCATAGGCTATCCCGCACTGAACAAGCACATTGAAATAATCCCCGTTTCAAATGATGAAGAAAGAACAAAATGGTTCAGTGAGTTCATACGGTACAAGGAAGAATCAAAGCTGTATGCGAGTTCTTCAGGACAAATAAACACGACGAATCAAACCGACAAACAGACCTATTACATAAAGACCGACTGGCCATATCAGGCCCCTCCCGGAGAATATCTTGTTACCGTCTATGCTGTTAAGGATCATAAGGTTGTAGAAAAGGCTGAGACAAAGGTCATTGTAGAGCAGGGAGGCATTGTGAAGATGCTTTCAGGCATGGCAGCTAACAACGGAGCTGTGTATGGAATAATATCCATCGTTATCGCTCTTGGAGCAGGCTTCGGCGTTGGCATGGTCTTCAGAAAAGGCGGAGGTGCGCATTAATCATGTATAAAACACTATTAGTCGGCTATGACGATTCGAAATACAGCAAGGCAGCGTTAATTGAAGCTGCCAATTGGGTTAGAAGACACGGCGGAAAACTATTCCTTGCCCACGCTGTCTTCTTCGATACCGAGGAATTCAGCATTGCGCCGGAACAGCAGGAGAAGCGCCTGAAAATCGGCGGAAAACTCTGTCAGGAGACAAAGGAGAAAATAGTCTCGGAGTTCGGCATCGAAGCTACTTCGCTCCTCTGCGAAGGAGAACCGCCGGCGGTTATTCTGGATGTTGCTGAAGGGAAGAACGCAGACCTCATCGTTATGGGGACATACGGCAGGCGTGGACTCAACAGGCTGCTTATGGGGAGTGTGACCTCCCGTGTGATAGTAAATTCAAAAGTTGATGTCTTGGTGGTGAAGAAACCATGCACAGAATGTACAGGCATCTACAAATCAATTCTCGTACCTTTTGACGGCTCCGAATTCAGCAAAAAGGCACTCGGTCGTGCCTGTCAATTATCGAAGGTTGACGGTGCAGATATAACAGTGCTGTATGTTATTCCTCGTTATGAGGAAATGATAGGATTCTTCAGGACCGAATCCATAAAACAGAGCCTTTTCAAGGAGGCGGAGAAGATTATGGATGAAGCTAAAAAAATTGCTTTATCTCATGGAGTATCCATAGCAGTTACCATTCAGGATGGACACGCAGGGGACGAAATTATAGAGACCGCAAATGGACTGAAAAATGACTTGATAGTAATGGGGACTTATGGATGGAAAGGTGTTAATAAGGCAATTATGGGAAGCACAACAGAGAGGGTAATTATGAATGCCAAATGTCCCGTGCTTGTGGTGAGGTGAGCACATGAAAGGGTATAGAAAAATACTGATAGCGGTAAACGGATCGAAGAATGTTCTTGCCGAGGGGCTGAAGCTTGCCGGAGACGAGCAATGCTGGGTGACAGTCGTTAAAGTCATCCCTCCGAATGAGGGAGACCTTAACCTTACCGGCATCAAGAATATCGGAGATGTCCTTGACAGCGGGGGTGAGAGAGTAATATCAGAGTTTCAGGATATTGCGGAGGCTGAAAGGACGCTAATCAAAACGAGGCTTGAAGAAGGCAAGACCCATGAGAAGATAATTGAAGTTGCTGAAGAGGAAAGATGCGACCTCATTATTCTCGGTGCTCAGAAAAAGAAAAATCCGCTGTTAAAAATCTTCGGCGGCAATACAATTGAAAAGGTCATTCAAGAGGCTCCCTGCCCTGTGCTTGTGGTTGGCATTTAACCTCTATTATAATGTGGACAGATTTCTAATATTTCAGTTAAACTTTAACAAACAAGAAAAATGAAGGTTCAGTAAGTTTTGAACGCTATATTTTTAAAGCAATTTTTTTCTAAGAGCCGCTTTGCCGTCGTGTATTTGTTCTTTGCTGTATTCGTAGCGCTGTCCTTTATAACGAGGACGATTCTGCTTGCTAAATCGCTGCATGTTATTCATCTGACATCATGGCTTTTAATCAAGGTTTATGGTGTAGGTCTTTTCTTCGATATTGTTGCCGCAGCTTATTTTTCAATTCCTCTGGCTCTTTACCTGACATTTATCCCCGATAAAATTTATCAAGGCAGGTTTCATAAGCCTGTCGTCTATTTTTCATCTTTCGTTATTCTGTATTTGCTTATCTTCAACAGCTTTGCAGAATACTTTTTCTTTGATGAGTTCGGTGTCAGATTTAATTTCATTGCTGTGGACTATCTCATCTATACCCACGAAGTGGTTAAAAATATTATGGAATCATATCCCATGCCGGCCATATTGACTGCAATTGCAGTTATATCATTAATAACCCTCATGTCTTTTAGAAAACTGATTGATTCATCTATAGCGGTAAGAAGCAGCTTAAAACAGAGGATTAATAGCGGTTTTATATTCATCATTATTCCGATGTTCTCTTTCACCTTTGTCGATCTGGATTGGGCAAAGATATCCGCCAATAACTATGCAAATGAGCTTTCTGCCAACGGCATCTACAGCCTCTTTGCGGCATTTAAGAACAATAAGATAAACTACGAGACATTTTATGCAACAAGAGACGACAGGGCAGTCTTTCAAAAATTAAGATTGCTTTTAAGCGAGAACAACTCTTTTGTCAATGACAATATCTTTGATGTTACCAGAGAGATTAAAAACGCTGTGGAAGAAAAAAAACTCAATGTGGTGGTAATAGTTGAGGAAAGCCTAAGCTCAGAATTCCTCGGTGTTTTCGGTAATAAGAATAATCTCACCCCTAACCTCGACAGACTGGCTAAGGAAAGTATCTTCTTTACAAACATGCATGCTACAGGAACAAGGACAGACAGGGGACTTGAAGCGATTACGCTGTCGATCCCGCCTACCTCGGGAAGGTCTATAGTTAAGCGACCCCACAATGAGAATATGTTCTCTTGGGGCTTTGTGATGAAAGGCAAGGAGTATGATACAAAGTTTATATACGGCGGGTATGGATACTTCGACAACATGGATTATTTTTTCGGACATAATGGTTTTGATGATATTGTTGACAGGACTGATTTTTCGAAGCAGGAGATAACCTTTGAGAATGCATGGGGAGTAAGTGACGAGGATTTGTTCAATAAATCCATTAAAGAGTTCAATAAGTCTTACAAAAACAATAGGCCTTTCTTTGCGCTCATCATGACAACCTCCAACCATAGACCATATGCATATCCTGAAGGCAGGATAGATATCCCATCCCATTCCGGAAGAAATGGCGCTGTCAAATACGCAGACTACGCAATCGGCAAATTTATAAACGATGCAGGGAAAGAGCCGTGGTTCAAGGATACTGTCATTGTTATAGTTGCAGACCACTGTGCCGGCTCCGCAGGAAAGACATCACTGCCTGTTAACCGGTATGAAATCCCCCTTCTCATCTATTCCCCATCGCATTTTACACCGCAGAGGATAGATAAGCTGGCGAGCCAGATAGATATTGCCCCCACTGTTTTGGGACTTTTAAACTTCAGCTATAAGACTAAATTTTTCGGTAAGGATATTTTAAAGATGCAGCCGGAACAGGAAAGGGCACTCATTGGAACTTATCAGAAACTCGGCTATGTAAAAAATGACAGACTTGCAGTCCTTGATATAAAGAAAGAAGGCACAGTGTATCAGTTCGATAGGCGTACTGGTGAGACAAAAAAAATACCACCAGACCAGAATCTGCTGGATGAGGCAGTAAGCTATTATCAGGGTGCAAATTATTTATTTGAGCATAATCTAAATAAGTTTTGATGGAAACAGCCTTTTAAGGCTTGTTATGCTAAATTAGCCCGTCAGGATGTTCGGGCTCGGTTTGCCTGAAATGATGGTCGTCCTTATCATTGCCCTTGTGGTATTTGGGCCGAGTAAGCTTCCATCCCTCGGAAAGAGCCTCGGGGAGGCAATAAGGGGTTTTAAAAAAGGACTCGAAAGTGAATCACCAGAAGAAAAGAATCAGTTGAATAAATAAATCGTTATAAAGCTACGGTGTAGGCTGTTAACCGTCTCGAATATTGGAAATGATGAGGCTGGGCTTATGGAAACTTTAATAAGCAGTATTTCAAAAAAAGAATATCCTAAAAATGAATTGATCAGTGGCAAATCAATTCGTATAGGTATTCTGAACGAGATAAAAAAGGACCACCCTGACTTTACTGAAGACCAATATGCATCTCTTTCCGAATTGAATTTTTACAGACAGAGATACATTGAAAACACCCTGAAAGAGGAATTCGGATCTCTTACAAATTTAGAGCACGAAGTTTTGGAGAGTGTCAAGAAAGGTGAGCTGATTGCAGAAAATATAGACGAAACATTCAATCAAAAAATGACTTTCGGTCAAAGACTTGCTGATAAAATTGGTAATTTTGGTGGAAGCTGGTCTTTTATCTCACTTTTCATGATATTCCTTTTTGCATGGATATCCATCAATGTTTATGTTCTGGTACAAAAACCTTTTGACCCGTATCCGTTTATTTTTTTGAATCTTATCTTGTCCTGTCTGGCGGCAATGCAGGCTCCAGTCATTATGATGAGTCAGAACAGACTTGAGGAAAAAGACAGAGAGCGATCTAAACATGACTACAAAGTAAATCTGAAAGCCGAACTGGAAATAAGAATGTTGAATGAGAAAGTTGACCACCTGATCCTGAACCAGCAGCAGAAACTCCTTGAAATCGAGCAGATTCAGATAGAGATGATGGAAGACATTATGAACGAATTGTCGCGTGACAACAAATGATCCGTCCCTATGTCAATGGATAAGAACACGGCAGAGAATCAAAAATCATCAAAAATCCGCAACCGCCGTGTCCACATGGCTAATGAAAGGACATTCCTTGCATGGATAAGGACGAGCATCGGCATAATGGCCTTCGGGTTTGTCGTCGAGAAATTCGCCCTGTTCGTGAAACAGATATCATATTTTTTAGGGAAAGAGGTCACTCCTCCATCTCCTGGGTATTCTTCAATCTTCGGAATATTCCTTGTCGGTCTCGGCGCCTTGATGGGTGTACTTGCATTTATCAGATATAAGAAGGTTGAAAAACAGATAGATGAAGATACCTATCAGCCATCCTTAATTCTTGATATACTGCTCGCCATCTCAGTCCTTGCAATCGGGATATTTCTTGTAATTTATTTGCTGCACAGTGTTTAGCCAAAATGATAAAAATCAAACTGGTATATGACCAGCCATCACCAGACGACGGAAAGAGGATGCTTGCCGACAGATTATGGCCGAGAGGCATTAAAAAAGATTGAGCGAATGCTCAAAACAACTCTAAGAGGAGGATTTTATGATTTCAAAGGTTCTTGTGGCTACTGATGGCTCAGAGACTGCGGGGAAGTCTGTTAAATATGCAGTTGATCTTGCAAGGCAAACAGGTGCTTCTTTGATATTGCTCAGCGTAATCGATAAAAGCCTATTTTTAACCAAGTCGATTCCTGGTGTAGCAACCATAACACACCTGATTGAGCCTATCGAGGATTATCTGAGGCAGGCTGCTGAGGGATATATCGAAGAGGCAGAAAGATTCTGCAAGAAGAAGGGCGTTCAATCAAAAATGGTTATCAGGTCAGGGCATCCGGTTGAGGAAATTATAGAGGAGGCTGAAAAATCAAAAGTTGACCTGATCGTTATGGGATCCCATGGCAAAAGCGCTATAAAGGCAGCGGTTCTTGGCAGCGTTACATTCGGTATTATCCACAAGGATACAAAAATCCCTGTCCTTGTGGTAAGAAGGTAATGAATGTTTTGTACCAAAATTCCGAGATTTATAGAAGATGGAAGTATCAGGCTGAGACCACTGAGGGTCTTTGATGGTCCATTTCTAATGGGTGGATTAAAGGATGAAGACATCCTATTGGCAAACGGCCTGAACAAACCCATAGCTTCATCATGGTTTTTCATCTGGTGGTGGATAAAAAAGACCTTTATGCCTGCCTACTGTATAGAGTGTGCTTCAGGGCGGATGGGATTTATTGGTCTATATAATCTGATGATCGGTAAATCTGCTGAGATGAGTCTGGTGATATTCGACAGAAATAACAGACGAATGGGTTATGGGACCAGGGCGTTTAAGCTTTTTGCGAAAAGTCTGCAGAGGCATTCAGTAGTGGAAAGAATACTCATAAAGATTAAGGCAGATAACCCTATTGCACTATCGTTCTGGAAAAAACTTGGTTTTGTGGAGACAGGTATTCTGGATGATATAATCAGTATGTCTATTGGTTTAGATAGTTATCATTTACCGTGAAAATACTTTTTGTCATTCTCAGGAATCCAGAAAAAGAGAATGGATTCCTGCTTCCGCAGGAATGACATTTTCATCAGATAAGGTGACAAACATTTTTCATAACCGCTTTAAGGAGAAGTATTATGGATGATTTAAAAGACAGATTCCATAATATCCCTGATAGGATATCAGGCCTTGGAGAACTATCATACAACCTCTGGTGGAGCTGGCATCCTGCGGCGAGGATGCTCTTTAAGATGCTGGACCGTCCAGCATGGAAGGAGAGCGGTCATAACCCTGTAAGGATGTTGAGGGAGCTTCCGGGAGAAGTTCTGGAATCAGCAGCAAGTGATCCGGAGTATTTACACCACTACGATGTGGTGCTCGCCAGATTCCGGAAGGAGATGGCATTAAAGGGTGGCTGGTTTTCTGAAAACATTGCTGACCCTGAATGTCTTCCCATTGCCTACTTTTCAGCAGAATACGGGCTGCACCATTCCCTCCCCTTTTATGCAGGCGGATTGGGGTTTCTGGCCGGTGATCATGTCAAAGAATGCAGCGACCTGGGCGTGCCTTTAGTGGCCGTGGGCTTTATGTATCCAGAAGGATATTTACGCCAGAAGATTCGTGCAGACGGCTGGCAGGAAAATGTGGATGAAGTTCTCGACAGGGATGCTGCTCCCATTTCAAGGGTCTTAAATGAAAAGGGTGAGCAGCTTGTTGTAAAAGTGCCTTTTATTGAGCCTCCAATTCATGTGGCTGTATGGAAGGTAATGATAGGTCGTATACCCCTTTACCTGATGGATACAGATATAGAAATAAATGACCCATGGAACAGGGGAATATCAGCCCATCTTTATATT
This sequence comes from Nitrospirota bacterium, assembly GCA_016214385.1. Lineage (NCBI taxonomy): Bacteria > Pseudomonadati > Nitrospirota > Nitrospirota bacterium. The sequence continues at coordinate 5,345 of JACROP010000074.1, read as the reverse complement.
GGCGACATCGAACAGAGGCTGCGTCAGGAGATCGTCCTCGGCATAGGAGGGAGTGAGGTACTGGATACTTTGGGGATCAAGCACTCTGTGCTTCATCTGAATGAAGGGCATCCAGCATTTGCCATTCTGGAAAGGATAAGGGAGAGGGGGGCATGATGTCTTTCCATTTCAGCTAATGGATAAATACTTCAGCCACTATTATCCGATCCTCGGACTGAATCGTGACGCCTTTTTACAACTGGGAATATCTCCAAAAGAACCTGCAGCCGGTTTTAATATGACAGCCTTTGCCATCAGGATGTCTGACTATCGCAATGCTGTTAGCAAAAGACACGGAGAGGTTACACGCCGCATGTGGCAATCCCTCTGGCCTGACGTAAAAGAAGAGAATGTACCGATTGATTATATTACTAATGGAGTCCATGTGCCCACATGGATTGAACCGAAGATGGAACTCCTCTTCAATAAATACCTCGGCCCAAACTGGCTGGAGGACCACGACAATCCTGTAATCTGGGGGTTGATAGACGACATCCCTGATCAGGAATTATGGCAGGTTCACTACTGGTTAAAGATGAAACTGATCAATTTCATCCGTGATAGAGCACGCCAGCGCTGGGTGAAAGACCGGGTCAGTCCTACTAATGTGGTGGCCGGAGGGACATTGCTTGACCCCTCAGCTTTAACCATAGGTTTTGCCCGCCGTTTCGCCACATATAAAAGGGCAGATCTAATCTTTTACGAGCTGGATCGGTTGAAAAGGCTCTTAAACAACCGATGGAAGCCACTACAGATAATATTTGCCGGCAAGGCCCATCCAGCAGATGACCCCGGGAAGCGGATTCTCCAGAGGATTTTCAATTTTGCCCATGACCCTGATCTTGGAGGTAGGATTGCCTTTGTTGAAGACTACGATGAACAACTGGCGCAATACATGACCCATGGGGTGGATGTATGGCTCAACAACCCCATGCCGCCGCTGGAAGCATGCGGAACCAGCGGGATGAAGGCGTCATTGAATGGCGTTCCACATCTGAGTATCCTCGATGGATGGTGGATAGAGGGGTTTAATGGTAAAAATGGCTGGGCCTTTGAGGGGAGAGGCAACGATGTAGATGATGCTAAGGCAATCTATAATATCCTAGAGAATGAGGTAATACCCCTCTATTATAAAGTTGATGATAACGGCGTTCCTCACGGCTGGGTAAAGGTTATGAAAGAGGCGATGAAAAGTATAGGCCCGTTATTCAATGCAAGGAGAATGGTGAAGGAGTATGCAAAGAAGTTCTATCAGAGTGCATTGAAATCGGCGGGAGCATGATGTATGAGCATGGACTGTCATAAATAATAAGAGAGTGAGGAGGGCATTATGAGTAAATTAAAGGTTTTATTTCATGTTAACGAAGTTGACCGGTGGGATGTCGCCTTCGGGAATATTGCGAATCTCATAAACGATGTCGGGAAGGATAATGTGGATGTGGCAGTGCTTGCCAACGGGCCTTCTGTTGCTGCCTATGCTGATGCTGAAAAGGTCGAGACAATGAAAGGCCTTTCTGAAAAGGGTGCGAAATTCCTTGCGTGCAGAAACTCGTTAAAAAAGTTGTGTTCGGGAGGCGCAGTCTGTATAAACGAGGAGAACCTTCCCTCCTTTGTCTCGGTAGGGCCTGCCGGGATAACCGAGATCATAAAGAAACAGCATGAAGGATATGCGTATGTGAAACCATGAACAGAGGAGAAAGGAAAGGTGGGTTATGTTAGATCGTAGCACAGGAGAGATTGAATTAACCGTGCCTCCGGTGGATAATGTCCTTGACCTGCACGGAGACCCCCTGCGTGCCGATCTCGCTATCTTTCTGAGCGGCAACCAGTGGATGGTGATGGAGGAATTGCTTGCTGCATTTTATCAGGGATATCCTGAAGTCAAGAATATCTTTTATGAGACCATCCCTCCAGGAATACTCTTGCAGCAGATCCGCCACGGTGCAATAAGGGTGGGGGAGTTAGTTATCAGCGTGCCACCAGATATCTATACGGCAGGCAGAGAGGAGATGGAGTCCCTGTTAAAAGACGGTTTTATCAAGGAGTATGTCCCTTACGCAAAAAACCATCTGGCCATCATGGTACCTGAAGGTAACCCAAGGGGCATTATAGACTGGCAGGATTTAGGACGTCCGGGAGTGCGGGTGGTTATGCCCAATCCTGAGGCTGAGGGGGTTGGCCGCCTGATTCTCAAGGCCATGGAGAAAACAGGAGGGCCTGAACTTGTAGAGACTGTGATGGGGGAAAAGGTGACCAATGGGGAGACCTTTCTCACCCGGATTCACCACCGCCAGACTCTCCTTCTTCTCATGGATGGAAAGGCGGATGCCGGGCCGGTATGGATCAGCGAAGCACTCTACCAGAAGAGGATAGGAAGCCCTCTGGGCTATGTAACCATACCGGAAGCACAGAACCAGAGCGGCACATATTTTATTGCGATTGTAGAGAAGACCGTGCAGCACAAAGTTGCGGCAGAGGCATTTCTTGACTTCATGAAGGGCAGGCAGGCTCAGGATATATACGCCGGCTATGGATTTAGCAGGGTGGATTGAAAACACCGAGTAATATTTATCTGTTATCACTATGATGTCTAAGCGCAGGATAATGTGAATTTTGAGGCGATTATTATCGGCTGCATCACTGGGTTTTTATCAGCCTTTTTCGGCATCGGAGGCAGCAGTGTCGACACACCGGTGCTCAGGACGTTCCTTGACCTTCCACCGCTTATCGCTCTGGGGACACCTTTGCCGTTGGCGGTCTTGACTTCTACCATTGCCTCTTTTGCTTACAAAAGAGAGCATCTGGTCAATTTCAGGATTGCCCTTTACAGCCTTATTGTAGGGGTACCAGGAATGGTTTTGGGCTCTTATCTTACTGCCTATCTTTCAGGGAAGTTCCTCATGCTCCTGACGGCTGTTGTGCTCTGCCTTGTTGGGGTTGATTTTATAATCAAAAATATTACGGAAAAGACCTTTGCATTGGGAAAAACTTTTTCCCCGCCACCGGCGTATTACATAGTTGCCGTTGTTGCCGTCATCGGTATTCTATCGGGGGTTCTTGCCAACGGAGGTGGTATATTTCTTGTGCCAGCCTATGTCGTTTTCTTCCGTATGAAAATAAAGGAGGCGATAGCCACGTCACTTCTCACAGTGGCTGTAATGGCCCTTCCGGGGAGCATCATACATTACTATCTCGGTCATATAGATATGACGATAAGCACTTTCATGGCCATTGGAGTGATCCCGATGGCATATATTGGCGCACGGCTGGACATCAGGACCAGATCAAAAACAGTCATGCTGCTCTACGGCATCGTTATGGTAGTTTTTTCCATTTATTTCTTTATAAGCCAGTTGAGGGCATAACGATGAATTAGTATAATTTGTTGTGTTGCTGGGAGGATGATTAAAAGACTAAGTGCGATAAAACTGAATACGGTTTTACGGGATTGCTTTGCATCGCTCGCAATGGCGATGTAACGATACCTAATGAGTTTGCTATAGTTAAAGGAGGCAAAGGTTATGTACTGGCGAATTTATGAACGTGGAATGGAGTTTGGATGGTTGTTTATAATCATCTTCTCGGTATTGGTTATCCTGGGGATTGTCCATCTTGTAATTTTGGTTAGCGGCCGCAAGAAAAAGGGAACTTATGGCGAATCCCCGCTTCATATTATCAAGAGACGATATGCAAAAGGAGAGATAACGAAAGAAGAATTCGAAAACATGAAGAGGGATCTTACAAAGGAATAGATTAAGAAAAGGCAATAAAACGGGGAACCGGTTTTGCAATGCCTGTTGCAGATAAGATAGAGAGAGGTCTTTTATGGATTTAAAAGTTAGAAACACGTCTGAGTATAAAAAAATCTCCTTAGAGGAGACTCTTAAATTCCTGGATACATCAGTAGATGGTCTTACGGAGCCTGAAGTTGGGAATAGACTTAAGATATTCGGGTATAACGAAATAGCAGAGAAAAAGAAGAACCCCTTCTTAGAATTTCTGCTGCGCTACTGGGGCCCGATGCCATGGCTGCTGGAACTGGCAATGGTCCTTTCATTCATATTGAGACATTATTTTGAAGGGATAATAATCTTTGTGCTTCTCACGGTAAACGCCATCATAGGCCACATGCACTCACGGGGTTCTCAAAGGGCAGTGGAGCTTTTAAAGAAAAAGTTAGCCATTCAGGCAAAGGCGCTGCGGGATGGGAAATGGATAATGAAAGAGGCAAGAGAGATCGTGCCCGGTGATGTTATTGCTGTCAGGCTTGGCGATGTAGTACCTGCTGATGCTAAGATTGTGGGTGGAGAATTATCTATTGATCAATCAGCCCTGACAGGAGAGTCCCTTCCGGTAAATTCCCATCAAAGAGATATTGTCTATTCAGGCTCAGTGGTAAAGAGGGGAGAGTCCAGATGCCTGGTGGTTAATACAGGAGCAAATACATATTTTGGTAAAACCGCTGAACTGGTCAAAATAGCAAAACCAAAGTCCCATCAGCAGGAAGTAATGATGTCCATAATCAAATACATGATGTATCTTGGCATAGCCGCATTGATTCTGGTTCTGGTATACGGTTTAGTGATGCATATTCAGGAGCATCTTGTAACGGTTCTTACCCTCGCTGTTATCTTTCTCATGGGAGCGGTTCCTGTTGCCCTTCCGGCAGTCCTCACCATAGTCCAGGCCGTGGGTGCAATGGAGCTTGCAAAAAAGGGAGCTCTGGTAACCAGGCTTGACTCCATCGAAGATGCTGCTTCGATTGACGTCCTCTGCCTTGACAAGACCGGAACGATTACACAGAACAGATTATCGGTTACTGACAGCATACCTTTTTCCGGGTATAAAAAAGAGGATGTTGCTGCCATAGCAGCCTTAGCATCCCGGGAAGAAGGGATGGATCTGATAGACCTTGCGGTTATTGAATACGCTAAAAATATGAGAATCAACTTTAATACATACAGACAGATTTCATATACGCCCTTTAATCCATCCATTAAGAGAACAGAGGCAGTTGTTGAAGCAGATGGAAGGCGCTTTAAGGCTGTTAAAGGTGCAGCCCAGATAGTTATATCCATGTGCCGTGGAATGGATGAGGAGACCATAGAGAAGGCAGACATAACAATAGAGGAGTTTTCCCGAAAGGGATATAGAACAATAGCGGTTGCTCAATCAGAGGGCGATGATTTAGACAATCTTAAGCTTATGGGATTGATACCCCTTTCAGACCCTCCCAGACCTGATTCAAAAGGCATGATAGAGGAGGCAAGAAGGCTTGGGGTAAAGCCCATGATGCTTACAGGGGA
>JACROP010000073.1 GCA_016214385.1 Nitrospirota bacterium | reverse complement strand
GGCGTTTTACGAGCGTCTTAGGCAAGCTGGAAAAGCTCCAAAGGTAGCGCTTACCGCCTGTATGCGTAAGTTGTTGGTTATTTTGAATGCAATGTTTAAACATAAATTATTATGGAACCCAAAAATTTATTTATTTACCACTTGACAACACAGTTGCTCTCCCATCCCCGGCCTCGCTCCGCGAAGCGGGGCGGGCGAGGGAGAGGGAATTTTAAGGAATTTCTATCTCTGTTTTTGGGTTCTCATTTCCTACTTCTCGTCTCTTAGTATATAATTAACTAATGCAGGAATATACGTTTTTAAAACTATTAGTTATCATCTTCGGCGTCTCTGCCTCTGTAGTTTTTCTCCTGAACAGGCTAAAGATCCCCTCCATTGTTGGGTTTCTCATTGCAGGGGTTTTTATGGGCCCCCATGGTTTCGGGATTATAAAAGATATACATAATGTTGAGCTCCTTGCAGAGATTGGAGTTATACTCCTTTTATTCACGATCGGCCTTGAGCTGTCCTTTAAAAATATTATGATGCTCCGTTCCGCTGTTCTCGGCGGAGGGCTTTCCCAGGTCTTGCTGACCATTTTAGCTGCAACTGCAATATCCTATCCGCTTTTAGGGAAATTCAATGCTGCCCTCTTCGCTGGATTTTTAGTTGCAATGAGTAGCACTGCAATTGTAATGAAAATGCTTTTTGACAGGGCTGAAATGGATTCCCCACACGGCCGAATAGCCGTAGGTGTCTTGATTTTCCAGGACCTCTGTGTTGTGCCTTTTATGCTCTTTGTACCAATACTGGCTGGAAACAGCGGCGGGTTGGTAGGGGTGGCCCTTACAATGGCCAAGGCGGCTGCCATTATAGTGGTGGTCATTTTAGGGGCGAGGTGGCTTGTCCCCCAAATCCTTCACCAGATAGCCCATACCAGGAGCAGAGAACTGTTTGTGATAGCAATTATCCTTTTGTGTCTTGGCACTGCCCTTCTTACTTCAAGGCTCGGCCTCTCCCTTGCCCTCGGCGCATTCCTTGCCGGGCTTATAATATCAGAGTCAGAATATGCGTATCAGGCTATATCTGATATTGTGCCTTTTAAGGAGAGCTTTAATGGCCTGTTTTTTATATCTGTTGGTATGCTTATGAACCTTAGTTTTCTCGGGACAAATCTGATAACAGCCATCTCTGCGGTAATCATAATCCTGTTTCTAAAGGCCTTTATTACTTTTATTTCTGTATCATTTCTTGGATATTCCCCGCGGGTTGCTATGCAGACAGGGCTACACCTTGCCCAGATAGGTGAATTCTCTTTTGTCCTTGCCACTGCAGGGAGGACAGCAGGGCTTATAGCCGACAATATATACCAGATATTTCTTTCAGCATCAGTTATGACAATGGTATTGACGCCATTTATTATCAGCATCTCACCTGCGTTTTCAGGCTGGCTGAGCTCCAGGAGACTTCTTCACAGATTGGACAGGATGAAGAAAAAGGCAGAAATGGAAGGCTATCCGAGAAAAAAAACAGAGCACGTAATTATCATTGGTTTTGGCCTGAACGGCAGAAATCTTGCGAGGGTTTTAAGAGATGCGGACATTCCGTATGTTGTCCTTGAATTGAACAATAATACTGTCCGGACAATGAAAAAGAAGGGTGAGCCAATATACTACGGGGATGGTTCAAGCCCGGAGATACTCCACAAACTCGGTATAACAGCAGCAAAGGTGCTTGTGATTGCCATATCAGACCCCGCATCAACAAGGAGAATAGTGCAGATTGCAAGAAAAGAGAACCCCACGATTCACATAATTGTCAGAACCAGATATACATCAGAGATTGAGGATTTGATAAAACTTGGAGCAGATGAAGTTATTCCGGAAGAATTTGAGACATCCATAGAAATATTTGCAAGGGTTTTGCACCATTACCAGACACCGAGGAATCTTATATCCGGGCATATAGAGAATATAAGGAGTGATAGTTACAGGGTACTGAGGAAGGTTGAGCTGCCGAGGCGGCACCTCGCAGAAAGGCATGAAGTTCTCTCTGGAATTGAGACAGAGACATTTCTCATAAAAGATAAAACCCACGCATCAGGCCGATCCCTCGCTCAACTCAGTCTGCGCTCGGAGACAGGGGCAACTGTTATTGCTGTAAGACGTGATGAAAAGCTTATCACTAATCCTGATGCGGATTTTGTTTTAGAACCAGGCGATGTGGTTTATCTGATAGGCAGGAAAGACAATATAAGCAGGGCTTTCAGGCTGCTTGAGGAAGGCAAACTGTAAGGCGGTTTTTATTGACGGAGACCTGCTGCTTCTGTATATTCTTAAATCATGTTCATTACATGGCTGAAATTCCTTCTGTGTGTTGGCGTAATCCTTTATTCAGGCTCAAGGCTTTCAAAGTATGGCGATGTAATAGCCGAAAAGACAGGCCTTGGAAGGGTATGGATTGGCGTGGTGCTTATGGCTTCGGTTACATCCCTTCCAGAGCTTTTTACCGGAATAAGTTCTGTCCTTATTTTTGATGTGCCTGATATTGCTGCTGGAGATGTCCTCGGAAGCTGTGTCTTTAACATGCTTATTATTGCGCTGATGGATGTTATGCATGGGCCTGGCCCTATATTTTCTAAAGCTGACCGCGCGCATATACTTTCTGCAGGGTTCGGGATTATCATGATAGGCTTGGTGGCTGTGAGTATTCTTGCATCTGAAAGGGCAGGGAACAATTTTCTCTGGATAGGGCCTTACACGCCAGCAATAATCCTTATCTACTTTTTGGCTATGAGGACTGTCTTCTATTTTGAGAAAAAGAAGGTTGCTGAATTTATCGGAGAGATGGCTGAGGCGTTGAAATACGAAAAGATAACAAAGGCTCAGGCTTACAGGGGTTATGCAATTAATGCCATTTTTGTTATAGCCGCTGCCACATGGCTTCCAGCTATTGGCAGTGAGATTGCAAACCAGACAGGCCTCGGAGGAACTTTTGTTGGCAATATCTTTATTGCCCTCGCAACATCCATGCCCGAGGTTGTAGTATCCTTAACCAGCCTCAAGATAGGGGCTACTGATATGGCCATAGGAAATCTATTTGGTAGCAATATCTTTAATATCTTTATCCTGGCCATCGATGATCTGCTCTATTTTAAAGGCCCTCTTCTATCCAGTGTATCAGGGGATCACGTGATATCTGCCATGTCAGCAATAATAATGACCGCAGTTGCAATGGTAGGGCTTACCTACAGGTCAAGCAAAAAGGCACTGAAGATGATAAGCTGGGATGCCCTCGCAATTGCAATCATATATATGTTGAATGTTATCTTTTTATACAAAAGAATTGGATGAAGGTAGATATTGAATGAAGGTAATACTTACTGCGATACTCGTTTTGCTCCTTTCATGCTCATGGCAGGGTAGACGTCTGGAGGGCTATCTCTACCTGAGGCTCAGCTCAAATCCCACCACCCTTGACCCTGCCCTTGTTGTGGATGTCACAGGTGGTAGCATAGGGGCCAAGATTTTTAATGGCCTCGTTAGGTTTGATAAAGACCTCAATATAGTACCCGACATTGCTGAGAGATGGACAATATCAAAGGATGGAAGGCTCTATACTTTTTATCTGAGACATGGCATCAGATTTTCAAATGGCAGGGAGGTCGATGCTAATGACTTTAAGTATTCCTTTGAGAGGGTATTAAATCCAGAGACAAGGTCCCCGAATACATGGGTTTTAGATAAAATAAAAGGGTCAAAGGACTTCATAGAAAAAAGGGCTGATGGAATTAGCGGGATAATTGTTGAGGATAAATATACTCTTAAAATTGTAATTGATGAACCTTTCGCGCCTTTCTTAAGTCTACTCTGCATGACTGCAGCCTATGTTATCCCTAAAGAAGAAGTTAAAAAATGGGGCGTTGATTTTTCCACCCATCCTTCAGGCACAGGGCCGTTTGTTCTGGAAGAATGGAGGCATAATCAGCATCTCAGACTTTCAGCGAGGGAAGATTATTTTGAGGATAAGCCAAAGATAAAAGGGATAATATATAGAATTATCCCTGAGGAGTTAACTACTATTGCTGAGTTTGAATCAGGAAACATAGATGTTATCACCATACCTGCCTCTGAATTCCGGCGTTACAGTGAGAGCCCGAAGTGGAAGGGATTAATAGCAAACGCCCTGGGAATAAATACATATTATCTCGGCTTTAACTGTGAAAGGCCTCCTTTTAACAATCCGCTCTTAAGAAAGGCGGTGAGCCATGCTATAGACAGGGACAAAATATTTAGAACTATATATGAGGGTAGGGGGATATTAGCCTCAGGGCCTGTGCCTCCAATGTTAAGGAATTGGCCCCGCCTTAACGGGGTGTATCCTTATAATCCAGAGAAGGCAAGGTCTTTACTCAGGGATGCTGGCTATCCAGTCGGAGACTCGACTCTACGAGAGGGTCTCAGGATTAAAATTTATCTCACAGCAGACCAGGAAGTCCTCGATATCCTTGAAGTCATACAGGACTATTTAATGGATGTTGGCATAAAGGCTGAATTGAAGCAGCTTGAATGGAGTGCTTACAAAGAGGCAATCAATAAGGGAGAGCCTGATGCATTCTGGATTGGCTGGTGGGCTGACTATCCTGACCCTGAGAATTTTCTGTTTCCACTTTTCCATTCATCAAACCTCGGCCCGGGAGGAAACAGGAGCAGGTTTATTGACCCTCTAATTGATTCCATGATAGAAAAAGGTCAGAGGAGTATGGATAGAAAAAAACGGGATGAATATTACAGCAAGGCTGAAAAACATATAGTTGAAGCCGCACCATGGGTTTTTTTCTGGCACAGGACTGAATATACGGTGAGGCAGCCATGGGTAAAAAACTATACAATATATCCGATTTACAGCATTGATAAAGGGATGGAGATAAGATTTTGAAGGCATATATAGCAAAAAGACTTCTTCTTTTAATCCCACTTTTCCTTGGCATTACCTTTATAACCTTTGCCATGCTCAAGGCCCTTCCAGGAGACCCTGTGTTGAGCCTTGTGGGTGAGAGGGCAAGCCCTGAGGCAATGGAAAGGATTAGAAAGGAGCTTGGTGGAGACAGAAGTTTCTTATCCCAGTACGGAGGATATCTTTCTCTTCTTTTAAAAGGAGAACTCGGCAGGTCGTATTATACACAGAGGGATGTAGCAACAGATATTATTGAAAAATTTCCAAATACAATGAAACTTGCTGTCAGTGCGATGCTTATTGCTGTGCCGGTTGGCATTTTCCTTGGCCTTATTTCAACTGCAAGAAGAGGAAGGTTTATTGATAAGCTGGCATCTCTTATCTCTATCGGAGGAATAAGCCTCCCTGTTTTCTGGTTTGGTCTTATCCTGATTTATATCTTTGCCTTTACTTTAAAGTGGCTGCCTCCTTCAGGGACAGGCAATGTAGAGTTTTTAATCCTTCCAGCAATTACCCTGTCATTGCCGGCTGCTGCTTCAATAGCGAGGGTTGCAAGGACAACGATGATAGAGATAGCTCAGGAGCCTTTTATAAACACAGCAAAGGCAAAAGGTCTCAGCGATATAATGGTCTTATTAAAACACGTAATGAAAAATGCCCTCATACCCCTCGTCACAATCATAGGGCTCGATTTCGGGAGCTATCTTAATGGGGCTGTCCTTACAGAGACAATTTTTGGATGGGATGGTATGGGGCGGTTTACCATGGAGGGGATAGTAAAAAGGGACTATCCTGTTGTAATGGGATGTCTTTTAGTTGGGACGATGGCGTTTGTCCTGATAAACCTTATTGTAGATATTATTTATCACTATCTCGACCCGAGGGTAAGGATTCATAGTGCTAAGTAAAATTGCAATAGTCTTACTTTTAGTAATAGCCGCTTCTTCTATTTCTGCGCCCCTTCTCACACCATATGACCCGTTAAAAATAGACCTCTATAACCTTAAAAAACCGCCAAGCCTCGAGCACCCATTCGGGACAGACAACAAAGGCAGAGATGTCCTCAGCAGGGTTCTCTATGGCGGAAGATTCTCACTCGGTATTTCTTTGTTCGCAGGGGTTCTTTCCCTTTTTGTGGGACTCTGTATAGGTCTCTTATCGGGTTATTACGGGGGAAAGATTGACATGGCCTTTATGATGGTGGTTGACCTGGTCCTTGCCTTTCCATCCCTGCTCCTTGCAATTGGAATATCCGTCCTTCTTCCACCTGGAGTATACACGGTCATTATAGCGATCAGCCTTGTTGGCTGGGCCTCATTTGCGAGACTTATAAGGGGATATGTATTAAGACTCAAAGAGTCGCCATTTATAGATGCGGCCAGGGCAATAGGTTGCACAAACAGGCGGATCCTTATAAAACACATACTGCCCAATTGTTTACCTCTGTCTTTTGTTGTTCTTGGGGTCAAATTGGGTGGTTATATACTTACCGAGTCTGCCCTGAGCTTTCTCGGTCTCGGGGTACAGCCCCCGATGCCTTCATGGGGCTCAATGATAAGTTTAAACAGGGTCTATATCACATCTGCTCCAGCGATGGTAATTTTTTCAGGTCTTGCCATAGTGCTGACAGCGTTCTGTTTCAATGTAATCGGAGATGCTTTAAGGGATAAATGGGAAATAAGAAGTGAGAAGTAAGAAGTGGGAAATGGAAAATAAAGAAGTGGGAAAGACTTAAACCCCTTCTTTTATCCTTTCTTCTTCCTCCTGTTGGGTCTTACAGTTTATGCAGAGTGTTGTTACAGGCCTTGCATCGAGTCTCCGTATGTCAATTGCCTCGCCGCATTCTTCACAGATTCCAAAGGTTCCGCTGTCGAGCCTCTCAATGGCCTCATCAATCTTTTTCAGGAGTGTTCTTTCCCTGCCTCTCAGCCGCAACATGAAATTTCTGTCAGTCTCGGCTGTTGCCTGATCCCCCATATCAGGAAAGTTTATTTCACCTGGCAGGGCATTCAGCGCCTCTCCAGCCTCTGCGAGCAGGGCTTCTTTCTGACCCAAGAGTTTCTTTTTTATCTCCAGGAGTTTTTTCTCCGTGGGGGAAAGCTTCTTTTCCATGGAACTTTGAGTTTCTTTACGTTTAGAGGTCCCAGCAACTACAGGGCTTTTGGCCTTTACAGGCATTTTTTTCAAAGGTTTTTCCCCTTTCTTTTTTGTTTTTAAGGCTATCTTTTCGGTGCGAATCTTCGATTTTGAAGGCTTCCTGGCTGTCTTTTTTTTCGCCTCAGCAACTCTCTTAGGAGAAGGTTTCTTAGTATTTTTCTTTGCCATGTTCAACCCTCGGATAAAAGTTTTTCTAAATTACCAGATTATTAATTTTAAGTCAACCCCTATAAGTAAAATGATGTTACTATTTTGAAATGTCACATTTTGGCTATTCTCTCTACGAGTCGTAGACTATCTTCAGAATTATTGGAGATGGGGGTAGGGAAGGCAGTGGGAGTAAAAAGTGAGAAATGGGAAATGGTAGGATTGACAGTCTTGCTCTCCTCTGATAATCTTAAACAGTTTCTATTCTGGAGGCCCTGATGTATGAGGAGTTTTTTGGTTTCGGGGAATCCCCCTTTGGCATTACACCAGACCCGGGTTTTTTTTATTTAAGCAAAGAGCACGAGGAGGCCCTCAGCAATCTTCTATATGGAATATCCTCGAAAAGGGGTTTTATACTCCTTACAGGAGAAATCGGTACAGGGAAAACCACGCTTTCAAGATATATTCTGAATCGCCTTGACCAGAACACTCATAGTTCACTCATTCTCAACCCGGTACTTTCTACGACAGAACTCCTTCAGGCTATAAATCAGGACTTCGGCCTGGAGTGCAAGGAAAAATCTCCCAAATTACTTATTGATAGTTTAAATGCCTTTCTTTTTGATTCTTTTTCTCATGGAAAGAATGCTGTTTTGCTTATTGATGAGGCCCAGAATTTAAGACCCGAGGCCTTAGAGATGATAAGGCTCCTCTCCAATCTTGAGACAGAGAAGAAAAAGCTTTTGCAGATAGTTCTTATCGGCCAGCCTGAGCTCAGGGATATTATAAAATCACCTGGACTTACCCAGCTCAATCAGAGGATTGGACTCAGGTATCATCTGGGCCCTCTGGACATTGAGGAGACAGAGGGGTACATAAAACACAGGATAAAGGTTGCAGGCGGAAATGAGAGCCTTTTCTCAAAGGGCGCTATTAAAGCAGTATATGAATTTAGTGGCGGCATACCAAGGCTCATAAACCTGATATGCGACAGGGCGCTCATAGCAGCCTATACATCAGGTGAAAACATTGTTAGCCATGTATCTGTAAAGAGGGCTGCAGGGGATTTGCGTGAAAGCGTTGCAAAGCCCAGGCAGCGGTTTAAGTTCTGGGTTTATGGGCTTACTGCCACAGTTATTCTTCTTGGCGCTGTATATTTTGGTTTTAATTATTTCAAGTCCTGGACAAATCTCCGATTCTTAAAATTAAAATCTGAGACAGCCGCCACAGATTTTCCGTCAGCCAGGATTGTTCAACCGGCATTTTTTGATTCTGATGGCATCTTCAGGGTAAAAGATAGTGAAGTGGCCTCTGCATTGACTCTGCTTCGTTGCTGGGGCATCAACGAAGGATCACTTTATGGGGTTTTTGACAGGGGACTTGGGTTACAGCAAATAGCGTCTATTTTCGGGTTCAGGACTTTCATAGTCAGGCCAGATGATAGGAGACTGATGGCCATAAATCTACCGTTTATTATTAAACATAAAGACAGAGGGTATCTTGTCGTTAAAAGGATTATGGGCGAGGAGGCAGTTGTCCTTGACTCTGCTGCTGGCAAGGTAGTGTATAATTTTGAAGAGCTAATCAAAAATTCCAATGGAGAGACAATAATTTTCTGGAAGGGACTCGATGGAGGGATTGACAGCAGTATTCGAAAGATTCAGGAACTTCTTAGATTAGAGGGTTTGTATAAAGGAAATGTGGATGGAATTTTCGGGGCCATGACAATAAATGCCCTCAGGTCTTTTCAAGACAGGGAAGGGCTAAATCCTACAGGACAGCTCAATGAGGAGACGATGGTCATGCTCACAAGGTTTTTATATAAAGCCCCTCTCTTGAGCAGCCCTTGAATAGTCTTTACTGACACTGACGGCTGACACAGAAATAATAGAAAGTGCGCTATCTTAAAAAACTATATGACTGGGTTTTGCACTGGGCAGAAACCCCTTACGGGACTCCTGCTCTTTTCCTTCTTGCCTTTGCTGAGTCTTCTTTTTTTCCGGTGCCGCCTGACATCCTTCTCATGGCACTTTCACTTTCCATCCCAAAAAAGGCATTCAAATATGCAGCGGTGTGCACTATAGGGTCTGTCCTTGGAGGCGCCTTTGGCTTTTTCCTCGGATACCAGTTCTGGGAAATAGGAAAGTCAATCCTGTTTAATTATGTGAATGAGGCTGACTTTGAGGCCATAAGGCATTATTTTCAGGACTATGAAGCATGGGCTGTTGGCATTGCTGGCTTTACACCAATACCGTATAAGGTCTTCACAATATCAGCAGGTTTCTTCAGGGTTAATTTCCCGATTTTTGTTGCAGCATCTCTTGTGAGCAGGGCTTATTTCGGGCCCTCTATAAAGGGTTTTATAGATAAGTACTTTAATCTACTTACCTTTATATTTTTTGCACTGCTAATCCTCGGGTTTATGGCAATAAAATATGCGTTTTAGTTTTTAATAACCCAGCCTTTCTTCTCCCAAATCAAATACAGATGATATCACAATCCCGCAACACAATGCCTCCGCTGTTTGCATGAAAAATAAAAAAAATAGGGACAGCTGTCCCTATTTTTTTGTATTTCTTTTACCAGAAATATGAATTTCTTTTCTTTGATTTAAGAACTTTTCCCTATAAAACCGCCTCTAAATATGCTAATATTTTAAGAAAATACCAGGCTGGTATAGTAAACGTTATGCCTATGAAAAAAATTATAAAAATGGTTAAAATTAAATGTGTATTTCAAAATAATCGGAAAAATACGGGAAATTGAAACAATTGCTACAGGACATGGAATAGAAAATTTGAACAGATTAAACAAGATATATGGGAAAGCCCATTGGAGAAAGTTAAAAGGCATTTGTCAAGTGGAACTGGAGGATGGTGCTGTTCTTGAGGCCGAAGTTCACTGGTACGAGGGACACGGCGTCGGGAAGAAAGAAGTAAAAATTAAAAAATATTTATGAGGAGACGGCTATGAGAAAACATTTTATGATATGCGTAGATAATCGTGGCTATAAATCGTCGCTGGAGATAAGAAAACTATACGAAGTGTTGACTGACAGGGCGGCAGAAAAACATCACCAGATAAGAGTTATTGATGAATCAGGCGAAGATTATTTGTATCCTGAAAAGTTCTTTGCCCCTGTGCGATTACCACATATCACAAAAGAAAAATTAGAATTAGCGACGGCATAACCTTTCGCTCCACAGGATGCGGCATAACTACCGCCGCACCTGTGACCTCAGGCGGTAGTCTTGCTTCTTTAATATATGCCATGCTAATATTACGCCATGATATTTCTGGTATTGATTCTTTTGTTTTTTACGATTGAACCTGCCTCTGCTTTCCAGAAAGATGGTTGTGCGGGTGATTGCAAGGGCTGCCACAGCCTTACCCAGGATGAGGCATCGATACTGCTTACAGGATTTGTGAAAAAGGTTGTAAAGGTAGAGATGAGCCCTGTAAAAGGTTTGTGGGAGGTTACTGTGGAGGCAAACGGCAAAAAGCTTCCTGTTTACATTGACTTTTCCAAGAAATACCTTGTCTCAGGAGATATTATAAAGCTCGCAACAAGGGAGAGTATAACCCGGGAAAGGATTCAGGATTTAAATCCAGTAGATGTCGCTAAGATACCATTAGGTGATGCTTTAGTGATGGGGAGGCTGACAGCAAAGAAGAGGGTAATTATTTTTGATGACCCGGATTGTTCTTTCTGTGCCAAGCTTCATAACGAGTTAAAGAAGATTCTTGAAAAGAGACGGGATATAGTATTTTATATAAAACTCTTTCCTCTTGAGAGCCACGCAAAGGCATATGAGAAATCAAAGACTATTTTGTGCGAAAAATCCATTAAGCTTCTTGAGGATAGTTTTGCAGGTAAAGAAATCCCTCCGCCAAAGTGCAAGACCAATCAGGTCGATGAAAACATCCGCCTTGCTAAAAGCCTCGGAATTAACTCTACGCCAACTATTGTGCTTCAGGATGGCAGGGTTATTACGGGTTATAGAGACGCTGATACCCTTCTGCGCCTTATTGATAGCAAAAAGCAGGATTGAGAAACGTAAGACTAATCCTCGAATATGACGGCTTGAATTACTCTGGCTGGCAGGTTCAGAAGAAAGGGCTTACAATACAGAGCATAATAGAAGACGCTGTAGTCAGGATTACAGGTGAGAAGTCAAGGGTAACAGGAGCCGGAAGAACTGATGCAGGTGTGCATGCACTTCAGCAGGTGGCAGCATTCAAGACCCTCAGCCATCTGTCCACAGATGTCCTCAAGCGGGCATTAAACGCAAATCTCCCAGAAGATGTAAGAGCAATTGATGTCAATGAAATGCCTCTAAATTTTCATCCGAGATACAATGCAAAGGGCAAGATATATTTTTATCTCATATCTCAAGAGAGATACTGTCCGGTTTTTCTCAGGCGATATTCCTGGCAGATACCGTATGATTTAAATTTTAATGCCATGAGGGAAGCAGCCGCATACCTTATAGGCGAACATGATTTTAAATCCTTTCAGGGTTCTGGATGCAGTTCAAAAACAACCGTGAGGAAAACAACAACTATTGAGTTATCAGAACATTCTTCTCTGGAATTTATGACAGTCAGACTGGATGTCCCCTTAATCAAGATAAGGATAGAGGGTGATTCATTTCTCAGGCATATGGTGAGAAACATTGTTGGCACCCTTGTTGAGGTTGGCAGGGGCAAGCTTACACCATTAAGGGTTGAGGAAATAATAGGACTGAGAGACAGGCGTTTATCAGGCCCAACAGCCCCGGCGCAGGGGCTGTTTCTTGAAAAAGTAATATATTAGCCCACCACATCAAGTCGCCTTACCCTTAATTTTACGCCGAGTTCCTGTGCGATTACTTTGCACTTCTCGATATCTACTTCAGGCACAGTTACCACAGTGACCTCAACTTCGGGTATATACTTCTTAGCCTCTTTTATGAAAGATATTACACCTTGAAATGCCCCTTTGTAAGCAGGCATGCATATTTTTTCGTATATTTCCTCGTTTTCTGCGTCAAGGCTTATTGATAGCCTGTCAACAAGACCTTCAAGCTCAGGCAGGATATTCCTTCCATGGATGAGATTTCCATGGCCATTTGTATTTATCCTTACCTTTCCGCCCC
>JACROP010000072.1 GCA_016214385.1 Nitrospirota bacterium | reverse complement strand
CCTTGTTCGAGGTCTGGGGGTTAGCCCAGGTCAGGAGAGTGGAGAGGTGAATATCGTATTAGCTGTCAAGGCGATTTCAGGTTTTCATGAAGGCGAAGTCCTGGTTACTGAGATGACTACTCCTGATTGGGTTATAGCAATGAAAAAGGCCTCTGCTATTGTTACTGATTTGGGAGGCAAGACCTGCCATGCTGCTATTGTTAGCCGTGAGCTTGGGATACCCTGCGTGGTCGGCACAGAAAAGGCTACAAAGGTCTTAAAGGGCGGTGAGATAGTGACCGTGGACGGACAGCGGGGCCTGGTATTCAAGGGTGCTGCTGCCCAAAAAGAGGTATCAAAGCCCAGCCCCGCATTCCTTGATATAGCAGTGCAGACCATTACGGCTACCAGAGTGTATGTGAATCTCTCCGTCCCGGAGATTGCGAAAAAGGTTGCCCAGGAGACAAATGCAGACGGTGTCGGCCTCCTCAGGGCAGAACATATGATGCTCGAAATAGGGAAACACCCGAGATTGCTTATCGAGGAAGGTGGAGAGCAGATGATGATTGATACCTTTTCCCGCGGCATCAGTGAGGTGGCTGAGGCGTTCTTTCCGCGTCCTGTGGTTTACAGATTCCTTGATTTTAAACCCGATGAATTCCTCGCATTGCCGGGTGGAGAAAAATATGAAAAGGACCATGTTGGACCCAACCCCATGATTGGCTACCGTGGTGAATACAGATATGCGAAAGAGGATGACCTCTTCAGGCTTGAACTAAGGTCAATCAAGCACGTCAGAGGGACTATGGGTTTCACCAATGTCTGGGTGATGATCCCGTTTGTCAGGACACTGGAGGTCTTCCGTAAGACCGTCCAGATCATGCGTGAGGAAGGACTGGACAACCGTACTGATCGTGATTTTCAACTCTGGATTATGGTTGAGGTTCCGAGCGCCTGCTTTATGATTGAGGAGTTCTGCAGGGAAGGCATAGATGGTGTGAGCTTTGGGACTAATGATTTGACCATGCTTGTACTGGGCGTGGACCGGAACGATGTCTCGGTGCAGGAGATCTATGACGAGAGGAATCTGGCGGTCCTCAGGGCGATCGCTTACACTATCGCGGTCTGCAAGAAGCACGGGGTAACTACATCCATCTGCGGGCAGGCCCCGAGCGTTTATCCAGATTATCTGGAGTTCATGGTCCGTTGTGGCTGCACATCCATTTCAGTAAACCCTGATACGGTCGTGGCATCAAGGAGGATGGTGGCAATGGTGGAGCATAAGATACAGATGGAAAAAGCGCTTGGGATAGTGCCCAGGGTAAGGATAGCGAAGATACCTATGGAGGAGGTATATTTCTGGAGATCGGTAGAATAATGAAAGTGGCTGAGCAAAAGAAACGTCTTTCCAGGAAAAGGGTTATTTATCTCGTCGGGGAAGGTACGGGAGAAACGGTAGGCAAGATTGCCAGGGCATCCCTGGCGCAGTTTAGCCGTAAAAATGTTGAGGTGAAGACGTTTTTTATGGTCAAAGATAAACACCAGATTGGAGATATTATCAGAGAGGCAGCAGAGGATGAGGCCATTATAGCCTTCACCATAATCCAGCCAGCCCTGAGAAATTTCTTAATAAAAGAGGCTGGGCGCCAGGGGATAAAGGCCATTGATGTGATTGGCGATTTCATTGTGCAGCTCTCCATCTTTTTGAAGGAAAGGCCTATAGGGATTCCCGGGAGGCAGTACATTCTGGACGAAGACTACTACCGAAGGATAGAGGCGATTAACTTTGCGGTCAAACATGATGATGGGAAAATGCCGGAAGGTCTAAAACTTGCTGACCTGATCCTCGCAGGTCTTTCCAGGACAGGCAAGACACCCCTATCTACCTATCTTGCCCATCAGGGATGGAAAGTTGCTAATGTCCCCCTTCACTCCAGCATGGACCCTCCTGAAGAGCTATTTCGGGTAGAGCAGCGCAGGATCTTTGGCCTGATAATTAATGTTGAGAGTCTTGTGAAGCTCAGAGAGGCGAGATTGAAGCAATTAGGTCTTGCGCCCTATGCGAAATATGCTGACCCTGTCACAGTAGCCGACGAGATAGAGTGGTGTAAGGACTTTTTCAAGCAGAATCCACGCTGGCGGGTCCTGGATATCTCTAACAGGGCCATCGAGGAAACGGCTGCAAGCATCCTCCGTGCTTATCAGACCGGTAAAAAGCCGACTTGATTAGGTTTTTATTTCCCTGCAGAACCTTGCGAATAAAAGGTTACGAAAGGTATTTCTATGATATAATTCTTTCAGGCAATCTCTATGGACACCATAGAAAAACTCAGAATACTCTCGGAAGATTCGCAGTACGACCTTGCCTGTGCATGCGGCACGAACAAGGATGACCGCAGGAGGAGGGGGCTTGAAGGGAAGTGGCTTTATCCTGTGACGCTGCCAAATGGTGGATATTCGATTCTCCTCAAGACCCTTCTGTCCAATGCCTGTGCCAATGACTGCAAATACTGCCCTCTCCGTTCTGAAACCGATGTCAGAAGATGCACGCTCCAGCCTGAAGAGATAGCAAATGTATTCATGGAATATCTGAGGAGGAAAAAGGTTTTCGGGCTTTTCCTGAGCTCAGGAGTGATTGGTAACCCGGACAATACTATGGACAGGATTAACGCAGTTGCGCGGATTCTGAGATACATGCATAACTACAAAGG
The DNA here is from genome assembly GCA_016214385.1 of Nitrospirota bacterium. Classification (NCBI taxonomy): domain Bacteria; kingdom Pseudomonadati; phylum Nitrospirota; species Nitrospirota bacterium. Next base: position 6,546 of record JACROP010000072.1, on the reverse strand, counting down.
TTACATTCATCTGAAAATCATCCCCGGAGCATCGGACGCAGCTGTTGAGGATTCTATCTCACTGGCAAGCGCAGTATCTCTCAACATCGAGACACCCGGCAAAAAACGCTTTGATATGCTTTCAAATAAAAAAGATTACATGAATGACATCATCCGCCCGCTGAAGCTTATGTCAAAACTCACAGGACAGAACGGGAGATTCGCAAAGAGAAAATGCACTACACAGTTCATTGTTGGGGCATCTGACGAGACCGATTCAGAAATCATCGACTATATGTTCAAATTATACAGGAATCTGCATTTCCAGAGGGTATATTTTTCCGCTTATCAAAAAGGGCTCGGACATCCCGACATCCCCGGAGAGCGCAGAGTCCTCGCCAGTCTGGAACAGTCGTTTATGCGAGAACACCGGCTGTATCAGGTGGATTACCTTGTCCGCAGATACGGCTTTAATAACAGTGAAATCATTCTGGACGGAAGCGGCAATTTGAGGCTCGACAAAGACCCGAAGCAAATCTGGGCAGATAATCATCCGGAATATTATCCTGTGAGGATTAACACCTCGGACAGAGAAGCATTGCTGAAGGTGCCGGGATTAGGGCCTGATACGGTCTCAAGGGTTTTGAAACTGCGACGTGAAAGAAGGATCACCCGCCTTGAGTATTTAGGCATTAAGGGCAAGAGGCTTGAGAAGATAAAGCCGTATGTGATTTGTGAATGAAAGGGAGAATCAGAACAATCCAGCTTGTTTTTCCTTTTTGGCTTTTTTAGCCCTGTCAGGAATAGTTATGTTTTTCATTAATCTCTCTGGTATCTCTTTCAGGAATGGCGACGGCGATTGCTCAAGCCTCTGCCCGTATAAAAATCTATTCCTTGCATGGACGAGGAAGAGCTCATCCTTTGCCCGCGTCATTCCAACATAGAACAACCGCCTCTCTTCTTCTAAGTCAACATCGTCTTTATTAATCGTATAAGGCATTAAGCCTTCCTCGACTCCTGCTATAAATACAACCTTAAACTCCAGACCTTTTGCCATGTGCATCGTCATTAATGTAACGGCATCTGCCCTCGGGTCAAAGAAATCATTCGGTGTCAAGAGACGCTCTTCAGGTGAAGCATCTTCTGGTGCATCCGTATCTTCAGGGGAATTAAGGATGGATTTCATATAAGAAATGGTATCCTCTATCTCTTTTTTCTGCCGCAGATTTTTTCTGCCTATTACCTGATAGGGGATGCCTGATAAAAGGAATGCATCTTCTATTGCCTTGGCCTGTGCATTGGTTCTGTAAATCACAGCAAAATCCGAGAAGCTATAGGACTTGCGGACATCTGCCTTTGCCGTATTCATGCATGTCCCGCCCATCAATGCCTGAATCTCTCCCACAATCCACTCACCCTCTGCCCGCTCATCCGGAATCGAAACAACGGTAATTGGGAGACCTCTCTCTCGTGCTGAATTGAGATCTCTGTCTATTCTCCGTTGGTTGCTCTTTATCAGGGCGCTCGATGCATTGACTATAGCATCTGTTGAGCGGTAATTTGTCGCAAGAGTGATAGTCCTTGAGCCTGCATAGTCTTTTGGAAAGTTCAAAAAGTTGTCGATATTGGCGCCGCGAAATGCATAAATCGCCTGATCCGCATCTCCAACAACGCAGATATTGCCGCTGTCTCCTGCAATAAGACTCAAAAGCCTGTTTTGGGCAGGGTTGATGTCCTGATATTCGTCCACAATGATATATTTGAAAATCCCTCTGTATTTTTGGAGAATCTCAAGGTTTTTATCAAAGATATCTACTGGCTTCAGGATGAGGTCGTCGAAGTCGAGGATGGAATCCTTCTGGAGACGGCCCTGGTAAGTCTCATAAATGTCTTTTATTCCATCGTCTATTTCACACACGAGATTCTTTATCCGCGATATCTTTTCTACAGCCTCCCGTGCCTTCACACCAGATTCTTTGCAAATAGGCTTGAGAGCTTCCACCTGCTCATCCCTGCCCAAAAGCACAAAGCCGTTCATCCCGATTTCCCGCAGTATTTTGATGCCGAGCAGGTGAAGGGTGCCTATAAAGAGTCCTCTTGCCTGTGTGCCGAAGAGAGATTCTGCACGTTCCTTCATCTGCCGCGCAGCGCGATTGGTGAAGGTTACTGCCAGGATATTTTCTGGATTGATGCCCTGATCGATTAGATATGCTATCCTTCTGATAATGGTAAGGGTCTTCCCTGTGCCAGGCCCTGCAACAACAAGCACAGGGCTTTCGGTAGTCGTTACGGCTTGTTTCTGGGAATCGTTTAAGCCTTCAAAGATCATATTCAAAAAAGCATTGACTGCCCTTTAATCTCTTTCCTCTCCACTGCCTCAAAGATTTTTATCTTTCCGTATTCTCCGTCAAAGCCTGGGGCTATGTGAACATTCCCTGAACGCATTCTTGATATGGCTTCCTTGATGAGCGGCGAGCCTGAATGCTCTATATCTTTCAGCGGCACATCCATAAGGATTTTGAATTCATTTCCTAATTTTCGGAGGAGATTTTGGTATTCGTTATCCACTGCTTTGCTGTTAGCGCCGACTTTCAGTGCCTCCGCAATAATCTCAGGCAATGTAATTATCGAATAAAAGGGCGGTGCATCCTTTGGTTTAAAACCGTTTTCCCTGTCTGCAAGTTTTTCAACACGGTGCACCACGCCTACTGTCACTCTCTTTCCGCATACAGGGCAGAGATAGTTGTGTTTTATCGTCTCCTTTGGAGAGAGACTTACTCCGCATGTCCGGTGGCCGTCATAATGATATTTCCCTTCCTCAGGGAAAAACTCTATAGTTCCGATAAAACCCTTTTTTGTCTTGATTGCATCAGTGATTGCCTTGTGAGAGATTTCTGTATCAAATATATTTGCTTCGCGGCCAATCTTGTTCGGCGAATGTGCATCAGAATTGGATAGGAGAGTTATTTTATCCAGTGCAGAGAGCCTCCAGTTCATGAGCGGGTCTGATGAAAGGCCTGTCTCAATAGCATAGATGTAAGGAGTAAACTCTTCAAAGCATTCCTCGAGGGAGTCAAATCCAGACTCTGCACCGAAGACAGAGAAATGGGGAGTCCATGCATGGGCAGGGACGAGCATGGCATCAGGAGAGGAATCCATTACTATTTTTAGCAGTTCCTTCGCATTGAGTCCGAGTATAGGCCTTCCGTCTGCATTGAGGTTTCCTATCTTTGATAAGGCAATATTTATCTTTGCAGCATCAGCAAAGTCAGGGACAAATATAATGGAGTGTATCTTCCGCGTCTTTCCGTTTTTGCTGTATATGCAGCTTATTTCTGCTGAAAGCATGAAAAAAACATCCGACCTGCATGACTCGGGAATATTGTTTGTTTCGAAATCCCTTTTCAGTTTAAAAAGCCCATTGCCTGTGGATTTAAGCTTTTCATTCAGTTCCTTAAACCATGACGGATGTGTGAAGTCTCCTGTGCCTATTACTGAGATGCCCTTGAGCTGCGCCCATCTCCAGATGCTTTCAGGTGACATGTCTTTGCTTGTTGCCCTTGAATATCTTGAATGAATGTGGAGGTCCGCAATGAAACGCATGAAGGATTATACCACGAGGATACAAAAACAATAATGCACCTTTTATAAACAAGAAAATATGTGATGAACAAATCAGTCTTTGCACATGTTTTAATTAGTACAAACGCAAAAATAAAATTTACAAAATCCCCCTACATCCCCCTTTTTCAAAGGGGGAGTTAAGTGAGGTTGCCTTTTTCAAAGGGGGAGATTCCTTTTCCCCTCTTTGGTAAAGCCCTTCTCGCTATTTCCCCTCTTTGGAAAAGAAATTCTCTTTTTGTCCCCCTCTTTGGAAAAGAGGGGCAAGAGCCTGCCCCTGCATGTATTAAGCAGGGGGGAGATTTTATAAATGTAAAAAAACATTTTGCGTTTGTATTAGTAAACCCGGTATACCGAGAACATTCCTGTCAGAAAGAGAACTATCATACCCAGAACAAGGTTGGTCTTGACCAGATTTAAAGATAATCGCTGTAGCTCTTTTATCTTTCCAGAAGAACTACCTTCTACTGTCAGCCGTTCAATCTTAGGTGTCAGGACTAACCCCCTGTAGAAATGAATGCTCGCCATTACCAATGCTGTTAAAACTTTTGCGAATAGTGTTTGTGACCACAGGCTGTTAAGAGAGACAAAGTCAGAGAAAGTGTGCGACGATAGAGTCATAAAGATTCCAGTTATAAAGATAAGCAAGATGCTGATGTTTGCCATTGGCACAAATTTTTTCCCAATAGCACCCATGAGTTTTCCTGGCTGTTCAAGGGTTTTCTTAGCACTGGGAAGGGCAACAAATAAAATGAAAAATATTCCGCCTATCCAGACAACTGCTGATAATAAGTGTATCCATGTAAACACTGTTAACAGAATTTCACGCATTTTATTACCTCCGATTACCCCTCACCCTTGCCCTCTCCCACAAGGGGAGAGGGAATTTAGTGTGAAACTCCTCTGCAAAGGGTGAGATGATTCTTTTTTTATTTCCCCTCCCTTGCCCGCCCCGCTTCGCGGAGCGAGGCCGGGGACGGGAGGGGATGGAGGGGAGGGTTTACCTCCCCTGCTAAGCCCACTACTTCTTCTTGATTTCAGGAGCACAACCACAACCGCATCCACAGCCTGATGTTTTGATTTCACGCACAACATTGCCTAATGTCCCGATTTTCTTGTCTTTCTTAATATCTGACATGCTTATTCACCTCCTTCCCTAATTTAAGCCTGTTCAAAAACTCACAGAGCCTTGAAAATCAAGGTACTGTAAAGACTTCAAATTTTGTCTACCGCAATTCCGTCATTCCCGTGAAAACGGGAATCCAGTTGTTTTTTAAAGGTTTTTCGTTTCTCTGGATTCCTGCTGGAGTTTACCCCGTACTTGATACGGGGCAGGAATGACATAAAAACCGCCTTTATTATCGAACAGCCTTTAATTTGTTTTTGACTAGTGCAAGTTCCGATTCCAGATTTCTTTTGTATTCCTTTAACTGTGTAAGCAACTCCTCTTTGTTTGGAATTCCTTTATCAGATTCTGGTTCACAGCCGCAACTCTTTTTTAAATCTACAGATATATTCCCCTGACACATGGGTTGCCTCCTTGAATTTAGTTTATTAGCATATACTTATATAAATAATAAAAAAATAGGATTACTTTCTCTCTTTTTCAATCTCTGCAATTCTTTTTTCTATCTGTTTTATTTCTTTCTCAAGCCTCTTTCTATATTCCAATAAGGCCTCTTTTGTCTCCGAAATGTGTTTTCTCCTGCCATGTTCGCATCCGCAGGTGCAGACCTTTATTAATTCCTGCTGGTATTTGTTGAGTTTATCCTTATTTAGTGAATAGTAGATGTGATAGCCCTTTCTTTCATCTGCAACCAGCCCCGCCTGTTTTAGCACGCGAAGGTGCTGCGATACTGCAGATTGGCTGATACCTAATGCCTCAGCTATCGTATTCACAGAAAGCGGCCCTCCCTTGAGCAGTTCAATAATTTTTACTCTGCTTTCTACCGAAATAACCTTGAAAGACTCTGCCTCAAGCTTCATGTTTACTCCTTAAGTATATTATAATTTACTTATACACTTTTAAAGGCATAATGTCAAGAAAAATTTTTAAGGCACTAAATCTGCCGATAGAAAAATGTCATTGCGAGCGAAGCCGAAGCAATCTTGCTTTTTTGTAATGAAGTTGCCACACACCCTTCGGGTGTTCGCAATGACTGACAAATCAAAGGATGGCAAAGGCTATTGGTATTTTGGGTTAGGCACTTGTAAATTCTGGAACACGCTGCTTTTTAGGTGGCAATATTTAAATTTTAATTTTAAAACTCTATAATGTTTAATTCATTCTCCCTCAGGTTATTTGCCAGTGTCCAGAAGCGCGCCTTGCCATGTGAGAGTCTTAAGAGAATAAATTGCGGATCATCAGCCTTAAATCTCTTGAGATAGTCCCTCTCGTCAATCAATTTCTGTTTCTTTGCACGGTCATCGATTATTTCAAACTCGCCTGTAATGCGCATCATTCTGCTGAAATCCTGAGAACAGTAACAGATCTCTACCTTCGGATTTTTGCTCAATTGTTTAAAAACATTTTTCATAGCACCTGTCGTAAAATAAATTTTATCATCATCAAAGAATACTGAAAGAAATGCCCTGACGTGGGGCTGATCTCCATCCATCGTGGCAAGAAAACATACTGGATTTTCTTTTGCAAAGACCAAAACATCCTTGTAAGACATATCTATCCTCCTTCATTCTCTAAAAGGGTTTAAATATTGCGAGGCACGCAATAATAAGAAAATTTGGTATATCCAAATAAAGAAGAAAATTACCGAGCCTGTTGTTCATTAGGTTTAAAAGCTCTTTGGTTATGATACCCTTTTTTCTTGCTTCGCTGGAGAGGTTCATTAGCCTTTTGGCATGACGCAAATAATGTGTAATACCCTCTATTACCTCAAAGCCAAATAAGATGATTAAGGCAAGAAGCCAACCCTTGATCTGATAGCT
>JACROP010000071.1 GCA_016214385.1 Nitrospirota bacterium | reverse complement strand
AGAAGGTGCCTATTCCCTTAATCTTGAAAGGTGTGAAGAGAGTCTTGATTGTCCTAAAACCTCCTTTGCCTCACCTGTTGTATAAAAAGAACCGGTCACAACTATAAGGTTTCCTTCTTTATAAAGTGTCCGTGCAAGTTTCAGGGCTTCTGATACTGTGTCAGTTGTTTTTATATCTCCTGTGTAGCCTTTTAAACCTTTTTTGAGCCTTTCAGTGGTTGCTGCCCTTTCGCCCTTAGGTCTTGTCAGTATTATTTTATCTGAGATATATGATAAAGGTCTCAGGATTCCATCTATATCTTTGTCTTTCATTATTCCTGCGATAAGGATGATACTCTTTTCAGGGAAAATTTCTTTGATTGATTCAGATAGGGCATTTGCAGCCTCGGGATTATGGGCGCTATCAAGTATTATATCAGGTGCTTTTGAAGCCCATTCGAGGCGACCTTCACACCTTAAAGTTTTGAGGCCCATTCTTATATTTTTTTCGTGAATGGGCAGACCCTCGGTTGCGAGTCGTACCGACTTCTGCATTAAAAGCTCGCATACCCTTATTGCAATGGATGCATTATAAAGCTGGTGCCTGCCTGTCAGGGGGAGAGTAAGGCCAGAGTAGTGTCTAAACCCGTGATAGTCAAATTTTAGATGTCTGCTGTCTAATGATGTAATACTACCTGAAAAATCCTTTCCATAGAGATATACAGGAGAATCCTGTCTTTCTGCAGCGGCTTTTATTGTTTCTATTGAATCGCTCTGAGCGGCTGCTGTTACAACAGGTATTCCGGGTTTTATAATCCCTGCCTTTTCTGCAGCAATTTCTCTAATAGTATCTCCTAAGAATTCTTTATGGTCATAACCAATATTTGTTATTACGGATACCTGTGGAATAATCACATTTGTTGCATCAAGCCTGCCACCCATGCCTGTTTCAATAACTGCCCAATCAATTTTATTTATGGAGAAATAATAAAAGGCCATTGCTGTAACAAATTCAAAAAAAGTTGGGAGTAGATCAGGAGCCCTTTCAGATGTGAGCTTGCGTATGTATCCAGTCATGTCTATTACATCAGACTCGCTTATTGGCAGGCCATTGATTTTCATCCTTTCTGTAAAACTCACTAAATGCGGAGATGTGTATAGCCCTGTCTTAAAGCCGCATCCCATGAGGATTGATGCAATCATTGCAGAGGTCGAGCCTTTCCCGTTGGTGCCTGCGATGTGGATTGAAGAAAAATTTTTCTGCGGGTTTCCGAGGACATCTTTCTGCAGGCTATACAGGTAATCTACAGAATCCTGATACCTGGAAATAGAAATAGGAAAGGCTGATTTTCGGTGATGGTCCTTACGGGGTATGGCCATGAGTTGGTTCACCCCCCCCAATTGCCGATAGGGAAGTCTGTCTCAGAATTTTTATAATCGACAGATTATTTATATTCTGTTTTATCCTCTTTAATTTCAAAGTTTTTACCAGTTCCATAAGGTTCTTTTTATTAAGGTGTCGTATAAAAATTCTTCACCAGACTTCCCTATCCGTCTTAATAGTTTTATTTAGTTCTATCTCTATTTTTGGTTCACTTTCGGGTGTTACTGGGTTCAAATAGTAGAGGTAGGAGCCTGGAGAGAGTTTGCTTTATATTTTTGCGGTCTACCACCATGTCTATCATTCCATGGCTCAGGAGGAATTCAGCCCGCTGAAAATCTTCAGGCAGTTGCTGTTTTATGGTCTGTTCAATAACCCTTGGCCCGGCAAAGCCTATGAGGCTCTTTGGCTCTGCAATAATTATGTCCCCCAGCATGGCAAAACTTGCGGTTACCCCTCCAAAAGTTGGGTCGGCAAGGATTGATATGTATGGAAGTCCTGCCTCCTTTAGCCTGGCTATCACAGCAGATGTCTTTGCCATCTGCATAAGGGAGAGTATGCCTTCCTGCATCCTGGCACCACCAGAAGAGGAGATGGAGATTAAAGGGAGTTTATGTTTGATGGCTTTTTCAGCAGTCTTTGTGAATTTTTCTCCAACAGCAGAGCCCATGCTCCCTCCCATAAATGCAAAATCAAGAACCACAAGCGCAACTTCATAACCGTCTATAGTTGCAGTCCCGGCAACTGCAGCATCTTTGATATTTGTTTTTTTCTGCGATTCCTTTATACGTTCTTTATAGGATGTCTGATCTTTAAAATCTAATGGGTCGTCTGAAGTTAGACCGGGCTCTATTTCCTGAAAACTGCCATTGTCTACAAGGAGGGTTATACGGTCTCTCGCAGAAATCCTGAAGTGGTAGTTACATTTCGGACAGACCTTGAGGTTTTTTTCTACCTCTCTGCGGTAAACGATCTCCTTACAATTGTCGCATTTTACCCATAGCCCTTCGGGTATCTTGACCTTTTTGGGAATTGTGCTTTTGTCTTTCTTAAACCATGCCATATTAAGATCCAATCGCCTCTCTGAGGCCTTTGACAAAATCTTTTATATCTTTGCCTTCTGCGATTAGTTTGACTATTGCACTGCCGACTATAACGCCATCAGAAATTTCTGCAACTATAGATGCCTCTTCCTGATTTGAGACCCCGAAGCCTACTGCCACTGGTTTCTTTGCAATTGTACTGGCTAAAGTTAATGTATTTTTCATGGGATCATCTATAAAGAGTTTTGCTCCTGTAATACCGGTGATGGATACATAGTAAATAAAACCTGTTGATGCCCTGGCTACCTTTTTAATCCTGTCTTCCGTGCTTGTTGGTGCAAGGAGGAAAATCGTATCAAGGCCATATTTCCTTGCAGTCTTTATAAAGTCACCTGCCTCATCAGGGATCAAATCAGGGATTATGACGCCATCAACACCAACCCGTACAGCCTCTTTGATAAATGCCTCATCGCCATACTTAAATACAGGGTTATAATATGTCATGAGCACGAGAGGGATTTTTGTGCGCTGCCTTATGTTTTCGACAAAGGCAAGGACTTTTTTAAGTGTGACACCCTGTTTTAATGCCCTCTCAGAGGCCCTCTGTATTGTGGGCCCATCAGCAAGCGGGTCAGTGAATGGGACTCCGAGTTCGATAATATCTGCCCCGCATTCCTCAAGCTCAATAACAAACCTTTCCGTGGCCTCAAGATTCGGGTCTCCTGACATAATGTATGGAATAAAAGCTTTTTTATTGGCCTTTTTGAGTTTTTTTAATACACCAGCTATTCGGCTCATAACCCTATTCCTTTAATCCTTGCCACTTCCTGTACATCCTTATCTCCCCTGCCTGATAAATTTATGATGATGATATTGTCCTTTGGAAGTTTTGATGCTATCTTTACTGCCTCTGAGATTGCATGGGCGGATTCAAGCGCGGGGATAATACCCTCGGTGTTACTTAAGAGTTCAAAAGCCTTGAGCGCCTCTTCATCTGTCGCATATGTATATTCAATCCTTCCTATATCTTTCAAATAGGGATGCTCGGGTCCGATAGCTGCATAATCCAATCCAGCAGAGACGGAATGTGTGCCGAGGATATTGCCATCTCCATCCTGAAGCAGATAGGTCTTGCATCCCTGGAGGATGCCCAGAGAGCCGCCTGCAAACCGCGCTGCATGTTCTCCTGATTCGATCCCTCTCCCTCCAGCCTCAACACCGACCATCTTCACATCGTCATCGAGAAATGCATAGAACAGTCCCATGGCATTGCTTCCACCGCCAACGCAGGCGATCAGATAGTCAGGCATCCTCCCCTCCGCCTGGAGTATCTGCTTTTTAGCCTCTTTGCCAATGACAGACTGGAAATCCCTGACCATCGAAGGGAATGGATGGGGGCCGAAGACCGTGCCCATCACATAATGGGTCGTTCTCACATTGGTCGTCCAGTCCCTCAACGCCTCATTTATAGCGTCCTTAAGCGTCTTCGAGCCAATCGGCACTTCAGTGACCTTTGCACCGAGGAGCCTCATCCTGAAGACATTCAGGGCCTGCCTTTGCATGTCCACAGAACCCATATAGATCTCACACTCCAATCCGACAAAGGCAGCGCCTGTGGCAGTTGCGACTCCGTGCTGGCCTGCCCCTGTCTCTGCGATGAGTCTTTTTTTCCCGATCCTCTTTGCGAGCAAGGCCTGGCCAACAGCATTATTAATCTTGTGAGCCCCTGTATGACACAAATCCTCTCTCTTCAGGTAAATCTTTGCTCCACCAAGGTGCTCTGTGAGCCTTTTCGCAAAATACAGGGGCGTGGGCCTGCCTATGTAGTCCCTCTGAAGGGAAATGAGTTCTTTGAGAAAATCTCTGTCTTTTTTGTATTTTCTGTAGGCCTCCTCGAGCTCAATAAGGGCAGGCATGAGGGTTTCAGGGATAAACCTGCCGCCATAGATGCCAAAATGGCCTGCCTTATCAGGGGCTTTACGGTCTTTACTCATGCTGGCTATTATAACACAGGTTTACCTCTAAAAAAGGCTACAACTTCCTGATTCTCAAGTCCCTCCTTTTCCTGCCAAGGAACTTGCCTGTCAAAGGGTTAAAAAACTGCAAGGAAAATCTACCCCTGTTGTCTCACGTAAAAATCTACTCGAAAATAAGGCAACGATTCATTTTGGAGTAGATTTTTGATGAGGCAATGCGTCTTATTGACTGTTCCGCAAGATTTATGCTATTTTAGTCGTAATTTTGGTCGACCAGAAAGGAGGTCAGAATGAAAACATTATCGCTATCAGAGGCAAAGATGAAGCTTAGCAGCCTTGTGGAGGTAGTAAACACCACAGATGAGGAGATTGTCATCACAAAAAACGGCTCACCCGCGGCTATCTTAATAAGCCCTGATGAATTTGAAAGCCTGAAAGAGACTATTGCCATCCGTTCTGACGCATCACTCATGAGCGAGATTAAAAGGGGATTAAGGGCATTAAAAAGCAGAAAATCGCACCGTTACACACTGGATGAACTGTTTAAATAATGCAGCGCCCATTATATAAACTCAGGGTTCCTGATGATGTGACATCACTTATCCGTAATATGCATCCGCATCTCAGGAGAAAAGTCAAGACATCACTTCAAATGATCCTCTCAGACCCGAATTCAGGAAAGGAGCTTAAAGATGAACTTTCAGGGTTAAGAAGTTTCCGCGTAAGCAGGTTTAGAATAATCTACAGGATTTCCAGGATTTCGTCTATGAAAGAGATAGAGATTATTGCAATAGGCCCGCGTGAGAGGATATACGAGGAAACCCTCAAGTTAGTTTTAAAGCTTAAGGAGCGGTAGAGGGTTATTAAGGTGTCACCTATGACCCCCAAGCCTCCACCATTAAGGGTAACGCCCTGTAGAACATACGAATTGCCTCTGTCTATAAAGCGAATGGTGATGCCTAGCTCTCTTCAGGAACGCTTTTGGCCCGGTGGATAAAAAGTTTCATTTTGGCATGGTCTTTTTTTTCTTTTTTTGCCCCTTCAACCCCTGTAGCCACATCAATCCCATATGGCCTGACCCATTGTATTGCTTCTGCCACGTTTTGTGGAGTAAGGCCTCCTGCAAGGATTATCCTGCCAAAGCGTTTTGCTTCAACAGCAATGTCCCAGTTAAAAATCTGGCCTGTACCGCCGAGGGTCTCAGGGGTATAGGTGTCAAGCAGAAATGCCGATACTTTATATCTTGATAAAGGTTCGAGGTCTGTGAGGTCTTTGACCCTTATGGCCTTTATAATCCTCCGGCTGATAGCGCACATCTCAGGCGGTTCATCTCCATGTAGTTGAACAGTATCGAGCCCGGCATGCTGTATAATCCTCTTTATCTCCCTGAGGTCTTCATTTACAAAAACCCCGACAGTAGAGACCAGCGGAGGCAGTTTGGAGATAATATCCTTTGCCCTGTCAGGGGTAATAACTCGTGGACTTCCCTTATAAAAGACAAAGCCGAGGGCGTCTGCGCCAAATTTAACGGCGGCTAAGGCGTCTTCGATATTTGTTATGCCGCAGATTTTTACTTTAACCATGATTTATATTTTAGGCTCATCTGCCTTAAACATCGATTGTAACTTTACACGATTATAACAAAGATTGTTTCGAGTGACTACAGCTTACTGACCTCTAACCCCAATCCTTCCATTTGTATTGCTCTCTCACATAGCTATGAAGCCTGAAAGGTTTTATACATTCTTCCCCTCTTTCAGGCCTCCCGCCAATTGTAACTCACAATTATAGTAAATATTGTTTTTGGGAGGACTACAAGAAGTTAACCAGCATGAAGGCTATGCATATGTGAAGCCGTAAATAAAAAAAGCCCTCCTGACAAACAGGAGGGCTTTTTTACAGTCAATTAAAGTTTAACTACATTGATTGCCTTAGGACCCTTTGGACCTTTCTCAACATCAAAGCTGACTGCATCGCCTTCAGTTAGCGACTTAAATCCATTGCCTTGAATGGAAGAGTAGTGGACAAATACATCGCCACCGTCTTCGCTTGCGATGAAGCCGAAACCTTTGGACTCATTGAACCACCGTCTATAAAAAGTCAAACAAAATCTCTTAAAAGGTATCTCAAAATCTCAATTCTTGGACAAACAATAACCATTGCGATTATGGCGTATCTATACCAAATGCCTTGATTTTTCTGTGAAGATTGCTTCGTTCGATGTCCAGGTCTTCGGAAGTTTTTGAGATATTCCAGTTGTTCGCCTCAAGTCTTTTGAGTATGAAATCTTTTTCAAAGGCGTCCCTGGCGTCTTTGAGGGATTTGTAGCTGTAATAATCAATCCTGCCCTCTTTAATGGTAGGCACGTATCTTATGTCAATGGTCTGGGAGTGGGGCGTGCTCATAATGACAAATCGTTCGATGGTGTTTTTTAATTCCCGTACATTGCCAGGCCAGTCGTAAGACAGGAGGGCATCGAGGGTAGCCTTGCTTATAGTTTTTGGCCTCTGACCGTACTGTGCGGCAAAGGCTTTGAGAAAGTGCTCAACGAGCAGGGGGATATCTTCTTTTCTCTCCCGCAACGGAGGGATGCTTATGGGGATTACATTAAGCCTGTAAAAGAGGTCTTCCCTGAAATTGCCTTTTTTTATTTCCTCTGAAAGTTCTTTGTTTGTTGCCGCTATTAATCTTACATTGACTTTAATATTTTTTGCTCCACCCACTCTTTGAAATTCCTGGGTTTCAATAACCCTTAAGACTTTTGATTGTGTTGCGATGGCCATATCTCCTATCTCATCGAGGAAGAGTGTTCCTTCGTCTGCCAGCTCGAATTTCCCCTTTTTACGCTCAAATGCCCCTGTAAAAGAACCCTTCTCATGGCCGAAGAGTTCGCTCTCAATGAGTTCATGAGGGATGGCAGCGCAGTTTACTTCCACAAATGGCCTGTCTTTCCTGTCACTTGCTGCATGAAGCGCCCTCGCTACCAGCTCCTTTCCAGTTCCGCTTTCACCTAAAATAAGGACCCTGCTCTGAGACGGGCCTGCTTTTGCTATTTCATCTCTGAGGGCCGTCATTTTTTGGCTTTCACCGATTATTTCCCATGCCTCGATCATGCTGTGCCTCAGGGCTATGTTTTCTTTTTCGAGGTGTTGCTTTTCTAATGCCCTTTTTACGAGGATGAGAACTTTTTCGAGTGAAAGTGGTTTTTCGAGAAAGTCATAGGCGCCAAGCTTTGTCGCCTTCACGGCAATGTCAATACTGCCATGCCCCGAGATCATTATTACCATTGAGTCGTTATTAAGCCCCTTGACTGTTTTGAGGGTTTCGATGCCGTCTATCCCTGGCATCCATACATCAAGAATAATCAGTTCAGGGGCATACTCTGTGACTTTGGTTATAGCCTCTTCTCCGGATGAGGCTGTGATTACCTCATAACCTTCATCTTCGAGTATCCCTGAAAGGGTCTCAAGGATGCTTTCTTCGTCATCTACTACAAGCACTGTAGCCTTTGTCATTTCAGTCTCCTATCTCTTTAAAGGCAATTCTATAATAAAACGGGTCCCCTCAGGCTCATTGTCTTTGACCCGTATGTATCCGCGGTGTTCTGTGATTATCCTGTTGACCATCGCAAGACCGAGGCCGGTGCCACCCTTTTTTGTGGAAAAATAAGGAAGAAATAGCTTGTCTTTATCCTCTTCTTTTATGCCTGTGCCATCGTCAATAACCTCTATCTTTGCAAGTCCAACAGCAGGCTCGTAATATGTATTCAGCAGTATTCTTTCTGCCTTTGCCTGAATAGCATTATCTATAAGATTTATCAATGCCCTTTTTATCTGCTCCCTGTCGACTTCAATCTTCGGGATATCTTCAAGGAATGTAATGATTGTGATGTCTTTGAAGTCCTTATAGAGGTCAACCACCTCTTCTACTACCGAGTTTATGTTGCATGAGACAGGATTTATTATAGGGAGTTTTCCGAATCTTGAGAATTCATCCACAAGGCCCCTGAGCCCATCCACCTCCTTGACTATTGTCCTTGTAGCCCGTTTCAGAACCTCTTCAAAATCCCCGGCCTTTTCATCCCATTTTTTCATTATTCGTTCTGTGGAGAGCTTTATGGGGGTGAGGGGGTTTTTAATCTCATGTGCAATTCTCTTTGCGACTTCCTGCCAGGCAAGGGCCTTCTGGGCTTTTATGATTTCTGTCAGGTCATCAAAGACAACAAGGGTGCCTATTGCTTCCCCTCTGGAGTCCTTTAAAGCAGTCAGATATATCCTCAATGTAACAGGTCTTCCATTTATATGTGCATGGATTTCTTTTTCAACACTGCTGGAATCCTTTTCGCCGAGCCTCTTAATCATAGGGTTCAGGTCTTCGGATTTTATTAGCTCAAGAATTTCTTTATAACTTTTCCCGATAGTATCAGAGCTGTTGAGGTTAAGTATAGAGCAAGCCGCATTGTTTATAGTTACAACCCTTCCCGAATTCTCCAGGAAGATAACCCCGGTGTTGATATTTTCAAGGATTGCTTCCATGCTGAGCCTTCTCCTGTCCGATTCTATATATGCGTGCTCAAGAGACCGCTTTCCATCTTTTAATTCTTCGACCATACTGTTGAAGGAATCTATAAGAAATCCTATTTCGTCTTCCCGTTTTGTATCGATCCTGAAGTCCATATTTCCGTGGGCAACTGCATTTGTTGCTTCTGCAAGTTCTTTTATTGGCACAGTAATGCCTTTTGCTATCCTCAGGGAGACCCAGAGGGCTAAAAAAACAATCAAAAGGGTTGCAATGGTGAGGACAAGAAAGTATAAGAGCTTGATAGGGCTTTGAAAGGTCTCAAGCTGGCTGTACTCATTATGCGCCCTTCGTATGGCCTCCATTTTATTAACGATGCCTCTGGGCAGGACTGTCTCAACCACCACGACCCCTGATATGCCGTCTTCTGTGCGGACAGGCGCTGCAGCTCTTATTACATCGCCAGCCTCGACTGATATTACTTCTGTGTCTGCTGTTCCATTGAAGGCGTTTTTGACAATATCAGAGCCGTCAGGCTTTTTTAGCCTGATAACCCTATAGGATTTATCAGTGAATGGAGCACTTCTTTCCGGAAGTGCTTCCATGAATTCGCCTGTTCCCGAACTGATGGATTTTGCATAGCTTAATGCCCTTTCCCTCTCCCTTGTATAGAAGGACCTTGCTACTTCCATTGAGTCTTTTATGGGTTTGTGAATTTCCAGGGAAAACCACTTGTTTATTGAATTGGTAATCAGGCGGCTGGAGACGACAAAGAGCAGGATGGAGGGAATGAGTGTCAATCCTACGAAGGCAACCACAAGTTTTGTCCTGAACCTGGAACCAATTACTTTCTGCTTTCTTTCAAAATAGAGTTTACTCAGGCCCCGGGTAACAAAAAAGATGAGCAAAAGCAGGGAGAGGATATTGATATTTATAAATATGAGCAGGGCTACCTTTGAAAAGAGAGGGCCTTCCTTTATGCCGAGGTATTTTAACTGCAGGATGGTTACTATAAAAGTTATTACAAAGATTGCAAAAACAATTAAGATGCCTTTAATGTTTTTCATCTGTTCTCCTGTATATTGAAGGAGGGTGAGTCCTGGCTGACTTTAAACTCGGTTTCACGTATAAAAAACAGGAGATAACCTATTAAAGGGGGGAGTTTCCTTAATCTGGATTCAATTGTGACTCTGACAAAATACTTGCCAGGCTCGAGTTCTTTTATATTTGCTAATTTTACATCGTTCACCGTAAAAACCCAGTTCTTCATTGTACTGTAATCTTTGAAGGTCTTTTCTCTCAGGTAAGTGCCATCAAAGGATGATGCCCAGTATTTTTCTTTCAGATTATTATACTGAATGATCTTTTGAAAATTTTTTCCCTTGACAAACTCGTTAGGCCAGAAGCTCCAGACCCTGAAGAGTTCTACCGAAAAGATAAGTTCCTTCTCAACCCCTGATTTTATCTCTGTTTCCATGGCGGGTTTTTCATGGTAAACTGTACTCACAATAATTTCATTGCCCTGTATTTTTACATCAGGGCCTGAAATATCGGAGCCTTGCGCTTTTATGGGGATAAATATGCTGAGAATGACTGCTACAATAAGGCTTATGCTCTGGTTTCTCATTTTATTGCTTGACAAGCCATGAAAAATTTATTTTGATTATAACATATCAATAAGTCGTGATGGGTAATCCGCTTTTCCCTTAAAACTCATTACCCATTACGCATAACCCATTACGGTCTTTTAATAGGAGGTTTACATGGAATTAAAGGTTATAAGGATTGGCGTCCCTGAAGGCTGCAACATAATCCTCGGCCAGACCCATTTTATAAAGACTGCAGAGGACCTTTATGAGATAATAGCAGCAACTGTGCCGCAGGCCAGGTTTGGTATAGCATTTGCTGAAGCTTCAGGCCCATGCCTTATAAGAAATGAGGGCAACGACAGCAGTCTGATAGAGATGGCTACAAAGAACGTCTTTGACGTTGGCGCAGGGCATCTCTTCTGTATAATTTTGAAGGATGCTTATCCGATTAATATTCTCAATGCTATAAAGGCGTGCCAGGAGGTGTGCTCTATTTTCTGTGCGACTGCAAACCCGGTGGAAGTGATTGTGGCCGAGACTGGACAGGGAAGGGGAGTTTTAGGAATTGTAGATGGTTTTTCACCAAAGGGCATAGAGGGCATCTCTGACAGGGCTCATAGAAAAGAGTTTCTTAGAAAGATAGGATATAAGCTGTAAAGGTTGTGAGCTATTACCTTTGAAGATCTAATCAATGAGCTATAGGATTGTTCCTACCCGCCTTGCAGCGAGGCAGGCAGATAATTTCTCAAAAGAGCTTAAAAAATTAACCAAGAAATACCCCTCAATTAAAGAAGAAATCAGAAATTTCAAATGAACTTTAAAAATAGATGTTGATTTGGTGTGTTATAAGTGTTACACTACAAAAAAGGAGGTAATATAATATGCCGGCAAAAAATCCAAGAATTAATGTTGTGCTGGAAAAGCCGATTTACAACAGCGTCCGGCATCTTGCAGAGAAAGAAGGCGTATCACTTTCACTTAAGGTCCGTGATCTGGTAAAAGAGGCATTGGAAATGGAAGAAGATATAGCTATGTCAAAATTTGCTGAAAAAAGGGAGAAAATCTTCACCTAAGCAATAGCCGTAAAACATAGTGAGGTTTGGTAGCTTTGCCATTTAAGCTTAGATACCACCCTGATGTTAAGGCTGTTGATATCCC
>JACROP010000070.1 GCA_016214385.1 Nitrospirota bacterium | reverse complement strand
CCTGAAGGGATGAAGAGTATCTTTCCGAGGCCAATTCTTTCCCTCACCTCTTCAGCAGCCCTGAGGTGCCCGTAATGGATGGGGTTGAATGTCCCTCCGAACATGCCGATTTTATTATTATCCACTATTCCTCCCGAAGACCAGCACGCTATCATCTATCATCCTATCTTTTATATCCCTGAATCCTGCCTCAGAAAGCCACCCCTTCAACTCTGATGGCGAATAGCATCTTCCAGCCTCGGTGTTAACAAGCATGTTGATGGAAAAAAGTGCGCTCTGGGGCGGATATGTTCTGTCATCATTGATATAAAATTCCTGAATTACAATTCTGCCATCTGGATTCAATGCCCTTCTGGATTCTTTCAGGATACGAATATTATCATCTTCTGAATAGGCATGGAGTACCTGGCTTATAAATATCAGGTCATAACCTTTTCCAAAGTCATCACAAAGGAAATCTCCCTGAATAAATTTAACTCCC
This sequence comes from Nitrospirota bacterium, assembly GCA_016214385.1. Lineage (NCBI taxonomy): Bacteria > Pseudomonadati > Nitrospirota > Nitrospirota bacterium. The sequence continues at coordinate 6,321 of JACROP010000070.1, read as the reverse complement.
CCTTCTCCCCCTCTTAATTTAAGAGGGGGGCGGGGGGCGTTATTTACAACTTTTCTTGCAATCTCTATGGTCTCGGGTCTATCAAAGAGTGTAACTGAGATGCCCTTTTTTGCCATTTCCATTGTATATGTTCCAGGCCCGCCACCGAGGTCAAGGGCGGTCTTTACACCCTTTAGGCCAATAGCATTGATTACCTTCTTTGCCTTTAATGATGCAAGATTATGCATTCCCCTGATAAAGGCATCCTGGTTATGAGCCTGACGATTGGGCTTACCTGTCTTTACCACCTCATCAAGGCATGACCAGTTTTTCCAGAGGTTATCAGCATGTCTTATGATGTCACCCTGGTAATAGGGGCTTCCAGTAACCAGAAACTTAGATGCAATAGGAGAGTTTAAATACCTATCTTTCTTTTTCTTCAAGAGATCAAGGCCAGCAAGTGCATCGAGCAATATCTCTGTTGCCCTTAAATCTGTATTAAGTTTTTTTGAGATTGTCCTGACTGATTGAGGTTTTGTCAGGTGGTCAAATACCCTGTAGTCGTTAGCAGTCAGCAATACTCTCGATGCCCTGAAACCTCCCCAGATATCTCTTAATTCCTTCGCCTGTTCAAAAATGTCTTTCATAGAAACCCTTTTGGACTATAATTATAGCCCCATTTTCTTAAGTGCCTCATCAGCACCTCTACTTCCTGCAGGTGCATCTTCTGGAAGGTAAAGCATCACTCCACCTTTTACAGGCCTAATCACAATCTTCCCTTCCACGGCCAATCTGTTTGTCACCTCAACAGGATTTTCACCTTCGAAATACTTCTTGAAAGCATCATTAAAACCCGAATAAACAGTGTGTATCCCCTTATACCCCTCTTTTCTCAAGCTGACAATAGCCTTCCTCACAAACTCCTGATGATTCAATCTCTCTGGCATGATATCCTCCTTTCATTACAGAATCTCCTCAAAACCCTCCTGCCTGAAATGCCCATCAAGCGAAAGGCATTTTTTTATCTTTATCCTCCTCATTGCGACAAAACTCGTGCAATCAGTAAAGCTGTAAGATTTATCGTTTCTTGAGACAAAAAGCATCCATGCATTTTTTTCATCTTCGGGAGTAACCCATAACTTCTCTACCTGCGGAGATCTCAAAAGAATATTCCCCACAGAAACAGCTTTTTCATGACCAAGTCTCGCTCTAATAAGAGTAACACTTTCATCAAAGACATAATTTGTGACAAAGAGCCTTCCCTTGAAGTTCCTCAAAAAGTCCTCCACTTTTTTGTGGCTCGGGTCTTTTTTGTTTATGAGAGCATAAATGGCGCTCGTATCAAGAAACACAGATTCTTTCATTTTTTACCGTAAAGCCATTTATCATGGTCTTTGCCATAACATTCGGTATCCTCTGCTATGCCAGAAACAGACAAAAGGGAATAAACATCCGATTTTCGAGAGTAGCTTTCTATGATTTCTCTTAACACCTGTGAGATGCTCTTTTTCTCCTGCTCGGATTTTTTCTTCAGAAATGCATAATGTTTTTCATCTATTAATATTTGTGTCCTATGCATTATTACATCACCTCCAGTTACATCATAAAATACTACAGCACAAAAATCAAGCCTTTGCTGGAATCCCTCATTAACTCCCCCATCCCCTCTTAATTTAAGAGGGGAGCGAGGGGAGTTACTTATTTCTATTTAATCAGTTCTGGAATCTGCAAGAAATCCTTTTATGTCATCTATAGATGAAGTCGCTTTACATTCAGGAAGGGACTTTAAAAACTGCACACCATATCCCTTTGTCCTTACCCTCGAATCGAGTATAGTCACAACTCCCCTATCAGTCTTTGTCCTTATGAGTCTCCCAAATCCTTGCTTAAATAAAATAACAGCCTGGGGTATTTGATAGTGCAAAAAGGGGTCTTTACCTTCTCTCTGGAGTGCCTCCATCCTCGCTTCGGTCACTGGTTCATCAGGGACAGCAAAGGGAAGTTTTGTTATTATCACGCATTGCAGGTCATCTCCAGGGATATCGATCCCCTGCCAGAAGGTGTATGTGCCGAACAGGACAGAATGGTTGCCTTTTCGGAATTCCTGGACCAATCTGTAGCTATCCGTATTGCCCTGTCTGAGAATTTTCAGCTCTGGTATTCCAATAGCATCATAAGCCTTGTTAAGAAGGCTGTAACTTGTAAAAAGCACAAGTGTCCTGCCCATGGTGACCTCAAGGATTTCTTTTATATGGGTTATCAAGTCCTCTTCAAATCCTTCGGATCCAGGCCTCCTAAGATCATCAGGCACATAAAGTAATGCCTGTTTGTTATAGTCAAAGGGCGAATGAAGCAAGAGGGCTTTTGCATCGGATAATCCAAGGCGTTCCTTTACATAATCAAAATTGCCGTTTGTGGTAAGGGTTGCAGATGTCAGAATCGCTGGAGATACAATATCAAAAACCTGTTTTTTCAGAATCGATGCAATATCAATGGGTGTTGCCACAAGCCTTATGCTTCTTCCATCCCTTTCAGCCCAGTAGACATGGCCTTCGAATTCCTGCTGAAGGATTGACCTTAAGGATAAAGCAACGGCCTCACTCCTTAAGGATAAGGCAGCTATCTCTTTTTCCTCATCTTCATCGTCCGAGGATTCCTGAAGCATCTTGAGCGCATCTGTTAAATTCATGAGGCTCTCTGAGAGGTCATCCTTTATGAATCCCTTTTCATGGATTCTCAGTGTTGTGGAATCCTTCAGTTTCTCTGAAAGCTCACCAAAAAAGACTTCTCCATGTATTCTCACGGTATTGACAATTGCGCTAACCTTAGAGAATGAAGCTTGAGTGAGCCATTTAAGTCGTGACAGCAGACCTTTACCATGAGGACTTAAGATGGAATCCAGTAAATGTCTGAGTTTAAAATTTGAAATCTCCACACACAGATAATCAGCAGCCACATCCTCAAGCTCGTGGGCCTCATCAAAGATTATAGAATTAAATGAAGGAATGACATTCCATCCTGATACAACATTGGCAAAAAAGAGGTGGTGGTTTGTGATGAGTATGTGTGCCCTCCTTTCTATCAACTTCGCCTTTTGATAAAAACAGAGATCAATTTTTTTACAGTCCTTTCCATAACAGAGGTCGCTTTCCCTGCATACCTTCTGCCATAGTTGCTGGGGTATATCAATCTCAGCCCTTATGCCTGTGGAAGTCTTCTTTACCCACTTAAGAAGGCCATTGATTGCTTCTGTCTCATCCGAATCAAAAAGCCCATGAGTCTTCGTCTGTTCAAATCTCCTGAGGCATAGATAATTCTCACTGCCGATGCAGAGGGCAAATCTCAGGTCTTTAAAGATATTGTCTTTTAAGAAGGGAAGCTCTTTCTCAATAAGCTGCCTCTGGAGTGCCTTTGTATATGTGGAGACAACTGCCCTTCTATGGCCTGAATCCTCTGAGTCATCTCTATCCAGCGCCCATTCGATAACAGGGATAAGATAGGCGAGGCTTTTCCCCACTCCTGTGCCTGCCTCAACTATAAGGTGTTGACCATCCTTCAGGGCATCGGCAATGGCCTCTGACATCTTTACTTGCTCAATGCGAGGTTCGTAGCCCTTAAGTATTCTTGAAAGAATTCCTGCATCAGCAAAAAATCTATCCATTCCTTCAGCGTCCTTCACTATAACAGACCTCATTCAGTTATTTATCTTCTTGATTATTATTATCTGACTGTAGAAGATTCAGACTTCTCGGCGTGTGGTCTATCTGATCAAGGACTGGTATCTCACCAGCCCCTGTAACACCGAGTTCTTTAAATTTTCTGACAGAAGGCAATACCCTTAATTCCATAGAGCCAACAACCTTATTATAAGAATCCATAGCCTTTCGAATTGCAGAACCTATGTCATCAAAATGTTTCACCAATGTATTAATCCTCTCATATAGTTCCTTACCCAACATGCTTATCTGTTGGGCATTCTTCGTTAGCTGCTCTTGCTGCCACCCATAGGCAATAGCTTTAAGTAGTGCAATAAAGGTTGTTGGAGTGGCGAGTATTACCTTCTTGATACTGCTATCCTCAATAAGTTTATTGTCGTGCTCTAGGGCAGCACTGAAGAATGATTCTCCTGGCAGATACATAACAACAATCTCTGGTGACTTTGGAAACTGATCCCAGTAGGATTTTGAACCGAGTGCATTCATATGCGCCCTTACCTGGTTCACATAGCTTGTTAAGGCCTTCTGTCTTTCTTCTTCTGAGGATACAGATATTGCATTTAGATAGGCATCAACCGGCGCCTTTGCATCAACAACAATCTCCCTTCCATTTGGAAGTCGGACAATCATATCAGGTCTCAGGCGTCCTGTTTCTGTTGTAACTGACTCCTGCTCATAAAAATCACAGTAAGCGGTCATCCCTGCAAGCTCAGCTGTCCTCTTTAAAGAAAGCTGACCCCATGAGCCACTTACCTGTGGCTTTCTTAATGCGGTGACAAGGCTGCTTGTCTCTCGCTGTAATTGCTGATGTGTTGAGGCAAGCATCTTGATCTGTTCTTCAATGCCTCCATAATCCTGCCGCCTTTTTGCCTCAATAGCACTTGTCTGTTCTTCGTATCTTTTTAGGGCCTCTTGAAGTGGCCTTATAAGGCCATCCATCGTTGCTTGATGTTCACCGAGTTTACCCTTTGTCTCCTCAACAACCTTTCCGAGTCGCTCTGAGGCAAGGGAAAGGAAAATCTCATTGCTGCTCTCCAGTGCTGCCTTAGAAAGGGCATTAAATGTATTCGTCATCTCTTTCTTCATTTCTTCAAGGAGTGATTTTTGTTCTTCAAGATTTTTTTGTGATTCCCCAAGTCTTGTGAGGGCCTCAATCTTCAACTGTCCTTCATCCTTTAGTTCTTTTCTAATCTGATTTATTTCATTATCTTTCATTTGAATCTGCTGCCTTAATTCGCCAATCACAGCCTCAGCACTGCTTGCTCTCTTTTCAAGGTCGGTAATCTTCCTCTGAGAGCGTGCTTTTGTAAAAAACCATACACTTATTCCACCGATAATTATTCCAAGAATAATATATGCTATTGTTGTCATGTAATCACCTCTGGTATTATCATCCACTCTAAAGACCAGTGTCCATCTTCAAATCTTTTTATACACACAATCCCTCCCATCTTGAAGTCTACGATATTTTTCTCTTTATCACCGCAGAGGAGCAATGAGGCAAGCCTGCCGCTTCCTCCTCCCTCTTTGCCTCTGCATGCTGAACAAGATAAAGGAGCATGGCCACCTCCTAATCTGGATTCCAGTTTACACGGGAATGACAATAAATCATTATTGCCACTCATATTCGTGGTGTCATTCCTGCGAAAGCAGGGATCCAGTATTTACTCAATTAAATCTTTTCATATACCCAGACTCTTCCCCCATCCATTATTTCATCCATCCTTTTTACAAGCCTTTTTTTGTGGAGATTCAATAGCCTTGTCCCGCTTGTATTTGCTTCAAGTTTCAGTGCATCGGAGAGTTCTTTTGCGGTTATTTTGCCTTTTTTCAAAATTAAATGTAATGTCTCTTTGAGGTAGTTATTCAGATTACCCAATAGAATCTTCTCACCATTCTTCATCTGAGCCATCACCGCAAGCTCCTTCCTCTCAAGGGCGACCTCTATATTCTCCTTCTGATTTTCATTGAGACCTGTCAGTGTGATGTATTTATCCCCATATTCTCCCCCGAGCAAACGGGAGATGAGCTTTGCCACAATCTCATCAGCGCAGGAATAGTCAACAACCCCTATCTTCGAGAAATCGAGGGCAATGATCTCTCCCCCCTTTTCTTTTACAATATCCCTCTCAATCCGCTCCCTTATCACCTGCCCTGACTGGCGGGTAACAAGGTCGGGGGAGCCGTTTTTGAGTTCTTCTTTTAATAATTTATAAAGGTCGTATATTTGCATATTTAAAATTCTTTCCTATAATCCTCTTCCACAAGTTGCCACTCTGCATAGCCATCTTTCCTATCAGCAAGTCTTTTGCCTTTTAATATTACCTTCTTTATTGTCGGATGCGTCTTGACAGTGATATACGCCCTAACCAGATTCGCAATTGTTGCCTCCTGAAATACAAGCTCTGTGTCGTCTTGCAATACCACAGTGACTCTCAAATGCTTATGCCCTTCCGGAATTTCCGCTATCAATTCCTTTATGTCTTCGTTATGTATGATCATAAGATTCCCTGCATTCTCCTCTCCTAAGCCAGGCCCTTGCCAGCCGTGCCTCTTCATAGCTCACCTCGGAATGAAAAGACTCCACAACAGGGGTCAGATTCCACTCCTGTAAGGTTAAAAACTG